>CAVYXS010000060.1:0-11737 GCA_963772205.1 uncultured cyanobacterium | reverse complement strand
GTCAGCAGTGCTTGTAACTTCCGTTTCCCGGATGGGTGGGGGACAGTTACTAACTTGGCTTTGGGGAATAATGTTTTAAATCTGGCTATGACTTGGTTGATGGCCTTAACAGTTTTATCGCTGGGCTTGGACTGTTCCTGCCAAATCGCTTTCACCTTCCCATTGCTGGACTCCTCAAAGGACAAAGTACCGTTGTCGATGTACCAATTTTCTAGGCGTGACCACAGGTCAAATGCTGTGACGATCGCATTTGGTTTATAATTCAGTCCTGTATCTTTAGAAAATTGGAACAAGTGGGAATTTTCCGCTTGAATCTCCGACAATGCTTCCTGAGTGCAACTGTAGTCAATCCCCTCAAATATTAATGCCTGTAGCCCAGAGATCATCTTATTTAAAAATGCTGGGGCGACACACTCACGCACAAAATCTAAGTCATAAGCAAACCGGGGATCGGCTAGTAACTCATTGGGGTTGTTTGGGATCAGGATTGGACTTAAATGTTTTGCGGAAAACGAGGGCTGCTAGTCGGTCAAGAATTGCTTGAGTTGTGCTATGTAACGACGGGGTTTCATTCAAGTTGAAGATGCCAATCCCGTTGGGGTTAAATTCGATGTGGTCTTTGCCCTTGCGCTCTGAGTGTAACACGTTACCAGTAGCATAGAGTTTGAGCGATTGAATTTTATCTAGTCTTGCTGTCTGTGGATTTTCAGAAGCCCAGTTTACCCGGCTGTTGACTAGGGGAAAGAGTGAAAATTTCCGTCCTTCATCATAAGCAGCAAAGTCAGCTAAGGAGCAACTGGTCATGCCTTGATTTCCGTAGATCACAGATACTACCTGCCGAATGGAATCTTTACCATTTGCACCCAATCCACAAGCCAGTAATAGCTTAGTTTCCCGAACTCGACGCTTGCGGACAGCTTCAAGATCAAGACTCGCCCCTAGGTTTCTTAATAAAATTTGTTGTTGTGGGGAGTCTAAACATTGCAGTAAGCGATCGCAGTGTATCGGGTCGGCTTTGGGGTTATACTTCACCAATGGTGGATATGTAAAAAAGTGTTTATCTGGGTCGTGTTCAACTAAAACTGGCTCAGGCAATGAGCCAGTCCAGTCCATGCTTAATACGCCATTGGTACAGTTCACCCCTGGTGGGTTAAGTAATTGCGGGTCAATTTCGACTCTTAGCTTCACCCACTCCAGCAACTCTTTTACCTTGCTTGGTTTGGCGTAGGGGTAGGTAATGACAAAGTTATTGCCAGTTTTCTTGACAACTTGATACGAATTGCAATAATTTGTAATGCGCGGACGCTGAACTGAATCAGGTGAGTGTTGGTAGTTTGTACCATACCAGTAATACAACTTGCCGTCTGCACAAATCCATTTTTGATCGCCGTAAAGGGTGTTAAAACCTTTTTGCAGGAATGTGCTATTTGGCTCCTCGTCGTCGAAATTAGCAACATCTATTGAGTCTACATTTTCTGATTCAAGTTCTTCGTATGTTGTAATTTCTTCTATCTGCCTTAACAGTAGATCCACTAATTCATCACCTGTCATACCGTCTGCTAAAATATCTGCTACATCTCCTTTATTTTGCAGAGCCGGTTGAATTAAGTGCAAGTCGATGGCAACAAAAGCTATTCCGGCTTGGGCGCAAACTTCTTTGATTCTCTGGGCTTTCTTCCATCCAGTTTCATCATGATCCGCGCAGTAAGCCAGTAAAAAATCTTTACCTGTATTGTGCTTGATTTGGGTCAATGACTTGAGGATGTCAGCGTCAGAGCAGTTCCCCACCCAAGTAATGCTGGCTAAACCTGACAATCTGCAAGCTTCTACGCATTTTTCACCTTCATGGGCTAGCAGTACCGGAATTCCATCTGTGGCTTTAATAATTTCGATGGCTTCGTCCTGTTTGTAAGCAGGCCAATAACCTTCTTTCTTCCATGTAATTTTATTGGTTGTCGGGTCAATTCTGCTGACTGAGAATGTTTTGACTCGGCTTTTGGGGACTAGGGCGCAGGGACACTCAAATCTGTGGGATTTGCGCCCGTTGCCATAGTCGTATTCAATCACTGTAATTTGTTTTAATTCTTTCGGTGTGGCTCCGTCGTCTGATAGCTTGAACCTGACGGATTTGGGGACGAAATCGGGTGTTACGGGTTGTGGTGTGGTGATTTCACCAGACAAAGAGCATATTCTTAACTCTGCTGGGTCTAGATTTAAAACTTTGGGTTTTGCTGCTGGTTTTTTCGCTTTTAGTGGTTTGAGTCCCAATTTTTGCGTGTAACCAAGTTTGTTCTCGAATAGTACCTCACTCCAAGGTTTGATTGCTTCTCTAATATCAGAGCATTGGCAGTTATTAAAACACTGGTATTTTCCATTACTGGGGTTGATACTTAAGTTATGCCCTTCACAGACTGGGCAGATGTATTTATTTTTCTCTTTGGCTGGTGACAACTGGTCTATGAAATTGCGAATATCGAAGGAGGCGAGTGCTTGCTGATTGGGGAATTGTGCAACCATTACGCGATACCTCCTTGAACTTTATTTAAGTTTTGTAAATTGTTTAATAGATAAATTGGCGATTGTTTCGGTTGAGCCAGTACATAGAATCGCTGGCGATCGCGGTGGCAGACTGTAAATTCTCCTATTGAGTAGCACCAGTCTGGTTTACCGCAGTGGGGGCAAGCGTTAGTAATAGTTGCGAATAGCAGCTTGTTGGTAGCTGAGGTATGAAATAGCTGTTTTTTTGACACTTTACAAATCCTCCAGTATGTGTTTTGGAGGAATTGGAGCTATCCCGAAAGTAATCTTCTAGTACAAGCGTTCAGAAATGTAATCTCATAAAATTTCTGTTTTGCTCTTTAAATCGGTAGTCGTTGTTACAATGACTTAACATTTCTACGATCTAAGATAAGATTACTATTAGGGATATTAATCCGGACTCTAACCCAGATCCCCCAATTCCAATGGAATTAATTTTGAAAACCCCGTTGTCCACACTGGACGTAGGGGTTTTCAGCTTTTAGCCTATTTGTATTGGGCTAACCAAGCCCTAACAAACTCGATTACTTCCTCCTCTTGAATCACAAACATAGTGCCTTTTCTCCTGAGAGCCAGAATTCTCATGCTTCCCACGGACGAATATAAATGTTCATTGAGATTTGTCGCCGCTCTAGTAGGAGGCCATAAGACCAAAACTTTTGCTGAAGACGTTTTTGTAGCCTCACGGGAGGACATTGCAAACAAGTCTCTGTTTTTGTTAAGCCACTTTTCGTAATCAGCCAACTCAAGCAGTGGACAAGGTTTCCAGGTTGTCAAACCATTCTTATCCTTCTTTCTGAGTTGTAAAACCTCCCTGGCTTCGTTGTAGACTACCTCCCTATCTCCTATCGAACGAATGGAGATAAACAGGTGAGTTGTTCGTGGAAATCTAATAAACAAGTCAATAGGGTTTTTCTCTCCTCCCGGAAATGGAAAGATTTCTATACCTTGGCTTTTAAACTCAAGTAAAAGTAGATCGGTTAATTTTTCCAACCGCGCAAGTTTTTGAGTGATCACCAACGGGTTGTAAGCCAATGCAAAAGTAGCCCAGGCAGCCGGATTAATTAAGCTGCCAGATATCAGCGCAGCACCACCAACTGCTAGAGCAACAGTGGACTGGTAATTTTTCGTCTGCCTAATCCACTCTAATGCCGCTTCGTTATGCAGCGGGAGTTGAAAATCGGTAGGTGGATCTTCACTGTTAACATTGGCGACATCAAAATTAATAATGTGAAATTAGCACTTGCTTTACTGATCCTAATGCTTGACACTGCAGTTCTGCGATCGCTTTTCAGCTTCACAGCCATATTAGCGCAATGTTGCAACATCAATTTAGTGAAACACCTCTTTTACTGAGATAGTCTTTAATTGCTTCTTCAACTGCGTCTGTAATCTGAATTTCCTGATCTGTGCAGTAGAGACGAAACTTTTTAGCTATATCCTTTGATATTAAGGCAGTTATTTGTGAATACTCTGGATTGTTACGTCTCCCCATGCCATTACTCATAAGATTTATTGCTTTATTTTACTGTTGCAATAACAAATCTTCATTAAACCTGTTATTGCAACAGCAAAATATTGCGTTAACATAGCACTAGCCAACCAAAAACAGTCACCCAACAAAGGCTACAGTTGCCAGAAAGTGCTGCTTTGGCTAACCCCTAACTGGATATCTGGATTTGTCTAGATTTACCTAAAAATCAACGCCTTGCCAGGAAAATCAAGGCTTTTACCAATCATCTGAACCATGACAGCTATATATTCCAATGCCCAAAATTGGCTAAATCTTGCAGACAAGGTTGCCAATTCCGGGCTAACTGACCTCACAGCAGGTAAAGACCCTGGTGCTGGGTATGGCAAGGCAATCATCGGTGATTTTTCCATCATGATGCCTGCCGCATACTCACTTGTTCGCAACCGCAACATCATGCACCACGAAACCATCTCAAAAGATGGCTGCTGGGTGCGTTATATCGAAGGTTCGCGGCTTGACTTAAAAGACACTCAATTTTTTTGGGGTACTGCGGCGATCGCGCAAGCAGATCACACCCTACTCCATGAGGACAAAGGCAAAAAAGCAGAACTAGCACTAGAAAGCATCCTGGCAGACTTAGCAATTCTTAATATTCCTTCTGGGGTCAAACTTTCGATTAGTTTGAGCAACCACAACCCAGAACGCTGGGGAGGAGAAATCAAGCGCCGAGTACAAGGTATTCACACCTTCCAGCACAAACACCCCATAAATCGAGAAATTATCACCAAAACAGTAGAAATCGCAGTCACAGCCATTTATCCAGAAGGATTCGGTAGCATCGCTCACTGTTTATTTGGTGTTCGCGGAGCGTCACGAAGTGAACCAACCCTAGCCCTAGAAGAGTCCGAAATTGCTATCGCCCTTGATATCGGTTCATCAACTTGGCTGATTACCGTATTTAACGGCAATGGTGCAGTGATTGACAGACACCTGATTGAAGGTGGTGCTGGTGAACTGCACACCATGATTGCAAATGCACTCGACAAACGAAACGACCGAGTGAGTCTGCTGTCCAAGGATGTGAAGCACTCGCCCAGCTTTGGTGAACCAGGGAATTTTAGAAGGGACTTTCACCTATGGAGGTAATCACCTCACGGGCAAAAAGTTTGAAACCGAGTACAGCCAGTGTCTAGATCAGTGGTGGAGTACCAGGATTGAGAAATTCGCCAATTTCGTTACATCTGGTAATTATTTAGACCGAGCGAAATACCTAGTCGCCTGGGGTGGGGGTGTTTCCTTGCCAGTTGTGGATCAGAATCTAGCCGATTTAGGCTTTGTGGTCTTGAATAATCCCCAATTCATCAATGCATTGGGGTTAAAGCTATTAAGTCAAATCGACAATTGAGGTGAATCAATGAACTATTCATGTTGGAGATTAATCAATGAATTACTCAGGGATAATTGGGGTTAAAGCTATTAACTTAAATCGACAATTGACGTGAATCAATGAACTATTCATCTTGGACGTTAATCAATGAATTATTCAGGGACAATTGAGGTGAATCAATGAATTACTCTTCTCGGCGTCTAACCATTTCTTATCTAGCAGTAATTGAATTGTGCAAAATGTTTGATTTACCCCAAGACGCACCAACACAAGCATTATCAGCAGGTGTAGAGAAGCTGATTTTTCAACATGGTAATGTCCAACCATCACCCAAAGTAGAAACAGCGCCATCTACACAACCCAATAAATCGGCACTTAGTGCAATGGTCACTAATTTCAAGGGGGTAGCATGAGCAACCACGACACCATGCTCACAAATCAACCAAGTCTAACAACAACCGAAATCATGACCATTCTTTTGGGTTGTGAACAGACTCTAAGGTTTGTACAAGCATCCCCAAATTACCGAGACATTGAAGCCTCCGAGCGGTTCAGTACATCGAATGACCTGCGTTTGGGGGATGCAGTCCAAGCCTTGATGGAGATTCATCAAGCGATTTTAGATATCGAGTTTTATTCCCAAGTTGAGGGATAAGCTTATGCTTTCAACGACAGCCAAAAAGCGTAACCAACTCCATGAATTCCGTGGTCAACAACTGCGCTACAGCCATCGCTCTAATTGTCGAGTCAATGCCCCTTTCATTTTCAGTGACTCTCTCATGCTGACGAAAAGAATTAAACCAAAACCAAGTACAGCAGATGGTTATTGAATTCCAGGAGTTTTGTGATAACTGATGATGAAGCGATTGCACCGACGACCAATCACTGCAATCGCCCCACAGTGGTATGTATCTCTCGCCGCAAAAACGAAAAGTACTTAAGGATTTTAGCACTATGACACTTGACTACAAAAATCCCAACGATTGGGGACGTTCACCGCTAACTGACTCCGCCCTAAGAAAGCAGCAATTCAAAGCAGAAAATCCTGAAGAATGGGCAGCAATGATTTCGGCAGATATTGAGGCACTCTCCACACCACAATTCGAGAGTGAAAATTACCCACCCTTCACTGGAACCGAATTTCTAGCAACTCATTCAACCATTGATGATCATCCATACTCTGCTGCATTTGGTCAATTCTTAGGTAATGGTATTGACCCGGATATTGCAAATATTCTGGCATTTGGTGAGAACCGATTTGATTTAATCTCTGATAATTTTGACGACCCCATAAGGCAAGTAGCAACGAGAATTTATAGCCGATTTGAAGACATGGGGTATTGGGATAAATTGCCCCCAGAAGACAGCGATATCGACTATGACAACATATCTTATTAGGAGAAAAAGCAATGGACTTTGCCATAAGTAATCCAGTAATGGGGCATAGTTCCCATATCGACGAGAAAGCACAAACTTGGGGAGGATTTGAGTCTGATATATTGGGCTATCTCTCCGATATAAATAAGCTAGAACAGTTTGCGGATTATGCGAATAATGCCCAAGACTTATCTGACAGATTAGAACCATTTTTGGACAATGCCAAGGTCGTTTTTGAGGCGATGGAGAAGCTGACCAAAGGGCAAGTAACTTGGACAGAACTTCGTAAACAATATGGCTCTCATGTTGCAGGTGCTATCACCAAAATTCGCAAACTTAACTCCGAGTTTGATTCGGAGATGAGTAAAATAGATGCCCAAGATAGAGCCGACTTGTTACGAATTGACCAAAAACGCCAACACGCCTTAATAGAAGTTGCTGCCCAATTACACCATGATTTACAAGCAGAATTGTGGAGGCATGAAAACAAGATTAGCAGCATAGAAAATAGACAAACAGTGCAAGCTGAAAGACAGGCAATTACTACGGGATTGAGAGAGAAACGCCAACAACTTTTAGCCCGTGCGAGGTTTGGCTCCAGGGCATTAGAACCAAACCAAACACCCCAGGAAGTGATACCAATTCAATCCCAAAATTATGCACCAGCATCTAGTGTTTCTGCAACAGGAACAGTTCGCAGTTGGGGTGCAATGTTGGGTAACTTGTGGCAGAAGTTGGGCGAGAGATAGCGAAAAGTCTGTGCGTTCCGATTGAGGGGCGCAGAACTTTTCAAGAAAATAATTAATTAATAAGGACTTGGCTGATGTTAGTTAGAAAAAGTGATTCATCAACTAACGTCAGCCCTTTTCTGTATGAAGGGCTGGCACAAACACCACAACAACATAAACAACCCGAACAGTTACCACCACTGCCAGAGAACAATAGATGTAGAACATTTAGACGTGCTGGTAACGCTTGTGAAATTGTCGCTGGCAGTTGTCTAAACAGTGCAGTAATTTTTACCTTTCATCTATTGCAAGTTCACCCAGTTGGAATGTTCGATCCAGCTATGGGCGTTAACGGATTGGTGAAAGCGACTAACCCATATAAGCCGTTTTGGGCGTTTGGGGGATTCTTGGGGTTTGCGCTTGCGGGGTGGATGCTGCGCCATTGTCAAAATGAGGAGAAGCAAAGGGCAGTTTTTGTTGACATCGCCCAAAAACGTGACGCAGCGAAGGCAGAAATGGCGGCACGTTCTGAGTTACTGGATAGTGAAAGAGACATTGCCATTAGAGAGGTGGAGTTACAAGCCGATTTGGATCTAGTCGCTTCGGATCGCACTGTGGATATCCAAAAAGCAGAGATTTACGCCCACACGGAAATTGAAGTTACCCAAATGGAGGCATCCGAGGCTATCTTTGAGGCGCAAACGGCGGGGATGACGGAGCAACAAAAGGCAGAGTATATTAAGCAACTGCGTGAGATGAAAACGCCCTATTTGCAAGGGAGTCAGACTTTAGCGGGGACGATTGACCCCAACGATAAGGTTACTGGGGGAGAACAGCCGGCGATCGCCCCAAGTGACAAATATCGCTGGATCAAAAACACCATCGGCTACCCCACTTTAATATTTGGTGGCATGGGTGCTGGGAAATCCTGGACTACCAGAGAGATTATTTGGCAGAAAGTACAAGCCGGATGGAACATTATTGTACTTGACCCTCACGGCACTCCTGTAGAATGGCGAGGTGTGCAGCTGATTACAGGCTACAAAGAAATAGCCGACTTCATGCAATGGTACATGGATGAAATGCGTCAGCGCTATGAAGATTACCGCCAGAGTGGCATGACAGAAGAACAGTGGACGGAGAACCTAAGAGCATCGGGCAAGATGCTATCAGTTATCTGTGAAGAATTCACCACCTGGACAGATAACATAACTGAGCCAATGCCACAGAATTGTGATGAAGATAAATGGAAGCCTGACCCGGATTTTATTGGCAGGTGGTTTCGTTGTGCCATGACTGAATCTCGCAAACAATTAATGATTCCTTTGTTCGTAGCTCACGACCGCACAATGGAGATTTTAGCCAAAGCCAAAGGGTTATCAAAACTGAGAGATGCGGCACTGTTAGAAGTAGAACTAATTGCAACTATTGACCCAATCACGACAGAGGCTATTGCTAGTGGTATGGGTAGGATTAAGCTGCCGGGGCATGGTCAATGGATTGATATTGAATTACCTAAGTTAGACCACAAGCGAATTGATTTTAGGCTTGATAAACCTGTGACTAGTGATGAACCGCCAACCATTGATAAAGCCACTTTAGAGCGCATTTATGAACTGGAATTTAATCTTGGTAACAAAGCAGGTGACACCCAAGATGCGCCCAATAAACTATCACCAATGGCGCAAAAGCTGTATGAATATCTTACCAGAACCGAGAGAATGACAGCCGATGTTAGGGAGTTCAAGGGCAACTTTAAAGTTAATGGGGAGAGATTTAGTGTAGAGCTTATTAAGGGCTGGATGTATGAAATTGTGGGGGCAGAATTGGCTGATTGGATTGGTGAAGGTGTTATTAGGCTCAATCAAATTTAGTCCCCTTCTGTGGCTGGTGTCTGCTCCCAAAAACCCCCTTTTTTCGCGGACACGCCTCACCAGACACCATAGACACCAAAGCTTGAAACCCTTATACAGCATAGACATTGGCAGACACCGCTCTAGACACCACTCAGACACTTAGTGTCTAGAACGTGTCTGGTAGACACCAATAATAAAATAGCCAATAAATAACTTGTTATGAGGAGTTATGAGGAGAAGATTATCACGCATCATGCTGACAATTGTAATCGTTGAAAAAGAACCATTCACGCTCTTAGGTATCAAAACGATTAAGTCGGTGATTGGTGGGGTTTAATTTTATTTTTAATATCTGCAGTTGGTTAGTGTGGAGGGGTCGCTTGAAATTCGCTCACGAAAGAATCGGCTTTTTGGTCGCTTACATTGTTTTATTGTCTTTATCACCGATACAACTTTGCCCTCAGCCAAAAACCGAGGGCAAAATTTGTTTATGGGGCGGATACGCTGAATTTATACAGGTATCTCTTGATTACTTCCCCAAAGTATAGTAATCGAAAGTTAAAATCTTAATAACTTCTTACTAAGAATTCACTGTCTCAACATACCATTCTTCAGTTGATAGTTCTGCTGTTTCTATTGCTTTTAGACAAAAAGCATAGATGTTTTTCGCTGATAAATTAACTTCAATAAAAGCCCCATTTTGAAGTTGTCGATGACCCCGTAAGTCTTTTTCATCCACTGCTACAAAGCGGGGGAATTGTTGCATAATGTCTTTGAACCTGTCAGGCTCCAAATCAATTATTGCATTCAATGTTAATTCTAAAACATCCCGCCAAGTTTTCACAGAATATTCTTGTCCAAATATATGAAGTAGTTTAGGAATACTACCAGTCAAACTACTGGATTGAGAAGATGGTGCTAACTCATTACCGAAGTAACTCCAAATTTGTAAAGCAATTTCAGCAAGATGTGCTGCTCGTTCTTCAATATCTTCTCTGTACCAAGAATTTTTATGGTGAAAATATTTGTTCAATTCTAAATGGCTGTTTTGGAAGTGACTTCGCTTCGTAAAAAAATCATCGTTGGAAAGCTCACCATTATAAGCCGTAAGTGTTAAATTTCCCAGAGAATGAATGAGCAATTCATGGGTTAATGCCCAATCTTCCCCCAGATGCTCTTTCCAAGAATGATTTAAAGTTTGTGGCATGACGTGTTCAATTGATAGATTATCAAAAGATACCTGTTCCTTATGCTGAAAATATTCTTCAATAGATTCAAGAATGAGTCTGGCTTTTTCGGAGCGATTACTACCATAAAGTTTTACATCCATTAATCGAGCCTTAAATTCTGAATCTTTTGGATAATCACGACCCTGAAGAGCCAATTTCAATCTTTCTACAAAACTATCAGAGCCTAAATTAGAATCTTTACTTACTTGCGAATATAGTAAAGCAAAAATTCTATTTAAACCTCTTGTTTGAATATTACAAACAAATCTACGTAGAATGAAGTTTTCAATAATCTTTAAAATCGAAACAAATTCTTCTTCTGTCATCCTACCTTTCATCCAGTCGTCATAACAGTTCAATAGGAAAGGATAAACAGTAGATACTTCTAAGCGAATAAGGCGATGAAGATACTTGCGTATATTTTCTTTTTCCTCTCGCTTAGGATTTAAGAGCTTTGCATAGTATTCAGCAAATACACATAAGTCTTGAAGGTAAGAAAGTGGATCACCTTTGCTAATACGCTCTTTGATTTCAAAATAAATTTCATTCTGTTTGACTTCTACACCACTTTTTGTAAGGTAGTGGCGAATAAACTCTGTCAAACTATCGTCTAAAAGATTTTGCATGGGTAGCCAGTATTTTTCATAAACGTGTTCTTGGCTATCCACATGAATTCGCATAAAGAAATAATTACGTATTAGATCTGCTTGAGTGAGAGGCCTTCCCTTAGCATTTAAGTTCTCAAAAACTAAATATGGATCATCTTCATTACTTAGTACAACGCTGACAACTGAAAGATTACTACATATTACTCTTTTGATTTTTTGAAATTCTAGCTGGCTCTGTCTAATTTTTTTTTCAAAAAAAACATAGCATTCTGAGATAGCATTATTTTCGATATGGGCTTCCTTCTCAATGAGCCGACGGAATGCTTCACGATCTAATTGTGTAGGCAGTATTTTATAATAATCTAAACCTTTTTTGTAGGGATTAACTAGAATAGTGTTGTCAATTTCTGCCGCTACTTCAAGTTCTCCAGACTGCTGTGCTTTATCACGCAAAGCACAGAGTAGGATAAAACTTGTTGTCAAGCGTTGTTGTCCATCAATTAATAAATATTTGCTTACTCCTTCAGGCACTGAAACGTA
>CAVYXS010000059.1:0-17613 GCA_963772205.1 uncultured cyanobacterium | reverse complement strand
TTCCCAAACTGCTGCCATGATTGACCCGCCTGTAGCCAACATTGGATCGGTAATTAACACCCGTGTTTGGGGGTCAAATTTTGCGGGCAATTTATTCAGGTAACAGGTGGGTTCCAGTGTTTCTTCATTTCGCACCAAGCCCAAATGGTAAATTGAGGCTAAGGGCAGCAAAGTCTGTGCTCCTTCCAATAATCCTAAGCCTGCCCGCAAAATCGGCACAACTGCCACAGGCACATTTGGATCAATCACCGTAGCCGGACAGGAATCCAAGGGACTTTGCACCGTTATTTCTTGAGTCGGTAACCAGTCTCGCGCCGCCTCATAAGTGAGCCATCGTCCCAACTCAGTCATCGCACTCCGAAATAATACTGAAGGTGTCGCAGCATCGCGAGCAACTGCCAGCCAGTGCTTAATTAAGGGATGGGGTGGAACATAAATATACAGTTGTAGCGTCATAGCCAGAAATTAGCGGCTTTTTATTATATAAGAACTGAAACAACATCATACTCTTTCCTGCCTACGGCTAACAGATAAAATCAGTACCTTCTAACTTAATGCTAATATTTCTCATTAAATAGTTGACATTTATTCTCAATCGAAGTTATATTATTATTCAGTGTTCTCCTCTCTTTAAGGATTGGCAGACGGGATTAGCCAGCAGTAGCAGGCTCGTCCCTCTTTTTTGTGATTTGTCCGATGTCAGATGAATTTTGTTCTAAATTTCGGCCATTAAATTGTCTTAACCCACTCCACTTTATTTAATAATTTCTTTATAAACCTCGTCCATTTTGAAACCTGGAGTAGTGCGGGACGAAAAGCCAGCTACTACCAGCAGGGAACATCTTGCTCCCACTACGCATGAAAAACTATGGTTCTCAAAATAGATGTGGTTTAAATCAGAATTTTAGACCAAAGAAAAAAGACAAAGGACAAAAATGCAAGATAGTGATGTGATTGTGATTGGCTCTGGTATTGGTGGCTTGGTGAGTGCGACTCAGTTAGCCGCGAAGGGAGCTAAAGTTCTGGTGCTGGAAAGTTATTTGATTCCTGGTGGTAGCGCTGGTTACTTTGAACGTCAAGGCTATAGATTCGATGTGGGAGCGTCGATGATTTTTGGGTTAGGACACAATGGCACTACTAACTTACTAACCCGTGCCCTTGATTCTGTAAATGTTAGCTTAGAAACGATTATCGATCCAGTCCAGATTCACTATCATTTACCCAACGGTTTAGACCTGAAAGTAGATCGGGTTTATGAAAAATTTTTGCAAAATCTTACTACTTATTTTAGTCATGAACAGCAGGGGATTCGTCGCTTTTATGACGAATGCTGGAAAGTCTTCAATTGTCTCAACAGCATGGAATTGCTGTCATTGGAAGAACCTCGGTATCTGCTGCGAGTATTTTTCCAACATCCTTTAGCCTGTCTTGGTTTAGTCAAATATCTGCCACAAAATGTTGGGGATGTGGCGCGACGCTACATCAAAGATCCAGAGTTATTGAAATTCATCGATATGGAGTGTTATTGCTGGTGGTGGTGTCAGCGGATATGACACCCATGATTAATGCTGGAATGGTCTTTTCTGATAGGCATTATGGTGGGGTTAATTATCCCAAAGGCGGTGTGGGAAAAATTGCCCAAACTCTGGTAACAGGTTTAGAAAAAGCAGGCGGTAAGATTCAGTATCAAGCTAGAGTAACGAAAATTATCACAGAAAAGGGAAGAGCCGTAGGTGTGGAACTGGCTAATGGTCAAATCTATCGGGGTAAACGCATAGTTTCTAATGCTACACGTTGGGATACTTTTAATAAATTACTACCAAGAGATAAAATACCTAATAATGAGAATTTATGGCAACAATCTTATCAGAAGTCACCCAGCTTCCTGAGTTTGCACATCGGGGTACAGGCATCAGTTTTACCTAGTGGGACAGAGTGTCATCATATCCTGCTAGAAGATTGGGAGAAAATGGCGGCGCCAGAAGGCACGATTTTTGTGTCGATGCCCACATTGCTAGACCCAGATTTAGCACCACCCGGATATCATATTATTCATGCCTTCACCCCAAGCTGGATTGATGATTGGCAGAGAATGACTCAGAGTGAATACGATGTGAAGAAGGAAACAGCGGCTTGGGGAATTATTCAGCGATTAGAGCAAATTTTTCCGGGTTTAGAAGCTGGATTAGATTATTTGGAAGTAGGAACACCGCGCACCCATCGCCGCTTTTTGCGTCGAGAGGATGGTACTTATGGGCCTATTCCTCGGCGTAAGTTGTGGGGGTTATTAGGGATGCCGTTTAATCGCACCGCTGTGAAAGGATTGTATTGTGTGGGGGATAGCACTTTTCCGGGGCAAGGATTGAATGCAGTGGCTTTTTCCGGGTTTGCTTGTGCCCATCGCATTGCTTACGATTTGGGACTTTAACTTAATTAGGGGTTTTAACCATTACCCATTAAGCTTTTTTTGGAGTATAACAGACAGCAAATTATACTGAGGCTCAGGAATACAGCAAAATGAGTAGTAATTATCACTTGAATTGTCACAACATCTTTATTGAAGGAAATGTATTATCAGCTAGTTGCCAAAAACGTGATGGTACATGGAAACAAAGCTCAATAACCTTAAAGGGAATTGAAAATAATGATGGCATTCTGGAAGTAACTAATCCTGAAAAAGCTAGTAGTTTTCACTTGACTGCCATCAATATCGCTATTGATGGAGATGTACTATCAGCTACTTGTCAAAGGAACGATGGTTTATGGAATGAATCCTCAATAGTCTTAAATGGAATTGAAAATATTGATGGCAACTTAGAATACATACGTAGTCCATTAGGGGTTTGAGTTTCATTTTTGGGAGACAATTTTGATAACTCTAAACTTTTTCCACTAACTAATTTTCTAGTGTGCAGCTATAGCGGTTCTCAGTTGGATGCAATACAAAATATCGTCGCACGTAGGGGCACGGCACTGCCGTGCCCTAAAGAAGTGTATTGGACTCAACCGATAACCGCTATAGAAATCCAGTTTTACTTAAAAAAATCTCATAATCTCAGAGTGTGCGCGATACTTGGCTGATTTACGACAAGCTCTACTAGTAACCCTCAGCTTTGACAGCCTGTCTTTTGACATAAATTAAATTTTAGCAAAAAATCTAGAAAAAACTTTTTTTACTGGAAATTACTCTTAGAAAAATTAATGCCTTACCTCAGATATTTCTCAAAGCCCTTCAGCTTCTTCCTTTTGATGTTGATAGCTACGCCCGTGCTTGCTCATAACGTCCAGATGTCAGGGGATGTCGGAGCTACCTTTCATATTGAACCCAATGACACTCCCAAGGAGGGAAAGCCTTCACTTGCTTGGTTTGCTTTAACTCACAAAAGTGGGCGCATCATTCCACTATCGCAATGTAATTGTCAGCTTGCAGTCTATGCGGTGCCTCATGATAAAAATGCTCGCCCGCTGATAAATCCAACATTAAAACCTGTCACAGGTGACCATTATCAAGGGATTCCTGGTGCTGAAATTACTTTCCCTAAAGTAGGAGAATACGAATTAAAACTGAGTGGATATCCTAAGAAAAATACTGGATATAATGGTAAATTTATACCTTTTACCCTAACTTACAAGGTGATTGTTGCCGGACAATAAGTAAATTTTCTAACAAATTTAATAGAAAATTCACTGAGTTTATCATCATCTACCAACAACAACAAGTAAGATCATGGGTCACAAGTTCAAAAATATTGCCATTATTTTCCATATCACCTTTGGATTTGTGCTTAATCTTGCACATCCTGTTTTTGCTCAAACATCAGCGTCAATGCTGCCAGGAAAACAGGATCAACCATTGGTAAACGATACTGTAGAAAATACTGGACTAGATCAAGTCAATTCAGTATCCCAACTTTCAGATGTTAAACCTACTGATTGGGCTTTTCAGGCATTGCAATCCTTAGTAGAACGCTATGGATGTATCACCGGATATTCTGACTCCACCTATCGTGGTAATCGTGCCCTCAGCCGTTATGAATTTGCTGCAGGTGTAAATGCTTGTTTGAACCGGGTGAATGAATTGCTGGCTTCTACAACAGACAGTCTAGTGAAAAAAGACGACTTAGCGCTGTTGCAAAAGTTACAGGAGAGTTTTGCCGCAGAACTGGCGACCCTACGTGGTAGAGTGGATGATCTGGAAGTGCGTACAGCCACTGTAGAAAAGCAACAGTTTTCTACAACGACAAAGCTTGAGGGCAATGTCCTATTTTCATTAACTGCTGTTGGGGGTAGCAAGCAAGCTAATGGTAGCGGTGCAGATGTCAGTCGTAATCTGATTGCCAGTGATTTCGTGTGGCTGACTCTTTATAGCAGTTTTACTGGTACTGACCTGTTAAAAACTCGGTTACAAGCTAGTAATACGCCTAATTTGAGCGTTGCGACTGGCACTAACATGGGACGGTTGACACTAGATGATTATGACAGCCCTAATCAAGTAACTTTAGCTAAATTATCGTATCAATTTAAGCTGGGAGACAAACTTGCTGTCCATATTGGTGCAAATGATGAACTACATGAAATGCTCGATGATGATGTGCATGTTGTTTCTCCTCTGAGTGATCATGTCAATGGTTCCATCTCCCTCTTTGGGCAATTTAATCCCATCTTCGCTATAGGTGGGGAGGATGTTGCGGGTGGTTCTCTGACTTATGAGTTTAACAAGGCAGTTAGACTTACCACAGCATATGCTGCTGGTGGCAATAGTAATAATCCAAATTCGGGACTTTTCGGCGGGACTTACGTGGCGTTGGCTGAACTTACCTTACGTCCCATCGACCATTTGACTTTTGGACTTACCTATGTGCATTCTTACAGTGCTGACGATGATGATGCGAACAATGCGCTCAATACTGGTACAGGCAGTTTGAATGCCATTGACCCCTTTAATGGCAGTCCTACTTCTGCTAACTCCTATGGTGTAAATATGGCTTATGAAGTTAGTCGTAAATTCACCTTAGCAGCGTCGGCAGGCTTTACATACGCCCATGCTGAAGGAGGTGTCAATCAGGGCGCCAATGCGAACATTGTCAACTGGGCTGTTACCGCAGCATTTCCCGATTTGGGTAGAGAAGGAAACTTAGGCGGTTTTGTGATTGGACAGCCGCCAAAGGTTACCAGTAATGATGTTGCAAGTCGCGTCGATCCCAATACCTCGCTGGAATTAGAGTTGTTTTACCGCTATGCAGTCAATGACGCTATTGCAGTAACACCTGGGCTAATTGTGGTAACAAACCCAGAACACAACAGCAATAATGGCACAATCTATATTGGTACAGTTAGAACAACCTTCTCTTTTTAGGCGTTTGAGTAGCATCCATACAATAACTGACGCAGCTATTTATACTTTGGGGATGAATAATCTTAATTCCTGCAACTGCCACAAAATTTTTTGGGTTGAAAGTTAAGAATATGGCTAATTATCAACGTCCCAAAGCTATCCCTGTCCCCCTCTGTGATCCCCATCTCAAGTACAACCGTATTTTCGGCAACAAATTGCACTCCTAACGTGATATTGGTATTACAGCGACTCAATCTCTATCTACCAGTGAACAAGCATTATGGGTTTTGCAGACCTATCAATCGCAGAGATAGCAGCAGACTACAGCATTCCTGTAGAACAAGTGGTTTCTCTGTGCAACCAACTGGGAATTGCCTATAAACACCAAAAGACCCGTTTGGCCTTAGAGGATGCAAAGGCAATTCTTACCCAAATCCAAATATTGTCTGAAAGATACTCAAAAGGTACTAGGGACTGGATGGGCGATACCGAAGTCATCTGAAAAGCTAGATCGGGCTTTGGTGGATGTCAAAAAACAACTAGCAATATTGAGATTGAGTATCGTTAATTAGCTGTGTTGAGTGTCAAAATCTTTAAGGGGAAACATGTTTAGAAGAACAATTGGCGTTGTTGTGGCTACTATTTTGCTGACAGTTCAGTTTATTGTCGGTAGCGCGTCAGCCTTGGAACTCGATGAAGCTATTCGCACAGTGCCATTAAATGCTGGTGGCGATACCGTCGTCCTTAGCCTAAAACAAGTCCAACAAGGCAAACGTTTATTTAATTATGCTTGTGCTAGCTGTCATGCTGGGGGCGTCACCAAGACTAACCAGAACGTGGGACTAGAACCTGACTCCCTGGCTGGGGCTGTACCAAACCGTAACAATATTACCGGGTTGGTGGACTACTTGAAAAATCCCACTACTTATGATGGGGAAACCGAAATTTCCGAATTACACCCCAGCCTCAAGAGTGCAGATATTTTCCCAAAAATGAGAAATCTGAGTGATGAGGACTTGGAGGCGATCGCCTGGCCATATTCTCCTACAACCAAAAGTTGTGGGAACTAAATGGGGAGGTGGCAAAATTTATTACTAAAACCAGGAATTAGCACTCAGTACACAGTGCTCTTAGCCTAGCCCATGCTGAGTGTTACGTCCAGGGAGAGGAGATTAGTGAATAGTAGTCTGTCAAGGCTGCTTTGCGGGTTACTTAGTCAGCATATAGCGTGCTTGTTTGAGCGATTTATCCCTGACTACAAAAAAGCAAAGTTTGTCTGGTGGAATACTAAAAAAGTTCTTCTGAATGCCCAATCTCTGATTACCCTTCCCTGGACTACTCACAACTCAGTAATTGTGTTGCCATTAGTCGATTAGTGTCAAGCAGCCTTCCTGAAAAAAATAAAAATAATTTTTTGGAGTTTTTTTCTTTTTTTAACTTGACTCATGGCACTTTTAGTGTATTTTAATCTGCTGTTGATTACTGATGGCAAAAATGCGTGTTATTGATTGCTCGCCATGCGTTAAAAAAATTATCTATGACGGATTGTCATATTTAGGGTGATTTTTATTTAAAATAAGAAAGGCAAAAGAAAATGATTCCTTAGGAGAGAGCCATGAAATTGATTGCGGCAAGCTGGCGACGCTTTGGTTTAGCTGTGTTGACAATCCTTTTAGTTGTTAGCAGCTTCGCTGTTTTTACTCCCAGCGCTGCGGCTGACACCTACAAGATAAAACTTGGTAGTGATAAAGGACTGTTAGTATTTGAACCCAAAACGTTGACAATTAAGCCAGGTGACACTGTTGAATGGGTGAACAACAAAGTTCCTCCCCATAATGTGGTGTTTGATAAGGCCAAAAACCCTGGGAAGAGTGCCGATTTAGCTAAAGCGCTATCTCATAAGAAGTTGTTGCTAAATCCCGGCAAATCGGCAAAAACCACCTTCCCTGCAGACGCACCAGATGGTGACTATACCTTCTACTGCGAACCACACCGTGGCGCAGGTATGATTGGCAAAATCACTGTTAAAGCCTAGAAACAGCGCTTTTGAACCCAGATGATTTTTCTTGCTCAGGAGCGAAATTAGCACAGAGCAATATCACAGATTCTGCGGATGGGAAACTCTACAGATCACTGGTGGTGTCAAATCCTATTCCTATCTAGAACAGTGATTCAGTATCAGATGTTGAGGTGAAGAAACCGGGTTTTGTAGCTGGAAAGACGATGATCTTTGTGACGCCAACTCAAAAAATCCGGTTTCTGCGATTAGTGAATTACTGCAGCAGTTGTATAATTTTCTGACGCACCCTAGAAATTGAGTATTTTTGCTAATGGAAGTTTCCTAAAATTTTCCCAAAATGTAACAGTATTGAAGTGAAATAAATATTCGCTCTATAGCGTTTTGACTCTACATAAATTGGCGTTTCATGGGGTAGAGTTAACAACTGTATGCCTAATTCCATTTGTCAGGGTGTTAGCCGCCTTAGAATAGTGAATGGAAACGGTTTTCAGTTGCCGTCAGCTTTTTGCGAGGAGAATCCTTTGAGAATACTGTTATTTATTTTGCTGTTAGCGATCGCTCTATTAAGATTTACATTCATTCTTCCAGCTCTAGCTGCCGAAACAACCACCGGTGTCCCAAATATTTGATTATAACTGTTCTAAGTGCCATATAGGTGGTGGAAATATTCTCATCAGTGAGAAAACTTTGGCAAAGGCAGCATTGTTAAAATATCTGGAAAACTATGATCAAGCCTCTATTGAAGCGATTATCTACCAGGTGACGAACGGAAAAAATGCCATGCCCGCCTTCAAGGATAAGCTAACGGCTGAGGAGATTCTCATTGTATCTGCTTACGTTTTCGAGAAAGCAGAAAAAGGGTGGTAAGTTATTTCGTGCTAAATAGCTCTCAATTAAAAGCTCAGTAGTCACCCCATAAGTTTTTATGAATTATCCAGGATGAATGATTAATTTGATCATTCATCCTTGTTCATTTTTAGCAGCAGGTTGTTATTGTTGTTGATCAGCGCTTTCTCTTTTTTCCTTCAGT
Organism: uncultured cyanobacterium; assembly: GCA_963772205.1. Lineage (GTDB taxonomy): Bacteria > Cyanobacteriota > Cyanobacteriia > Cyanobacteriales > Nostocaceae > Gloeotrichia. The sequence goes on along the minus strand of CAVYXS010000059.1, from coordinate 9,228 downwards.
TCACGCAGCTGAAGTATTAGTTGTTTCCCAGATTCTCCAGTAGGCGCTGACTGATTGCTATTATTATCCGGCGCTAATGTTGGTTTATCAGTAGCTGTCGGTGTGGGGGCTGGGTGTTTGCGACTGTTTAGCAGTTCTGATAATGGTTTGCTAGTTGTTCCTGCTGGGATAGGCTGCTTGCTATTGACTTCTGGTGTAGTTTGTGCTGGTTGATCACTATCTGTGGGGACGGACACAGGCTGTTTACGTCTGTTTAGCAGTTCTGATAATGGTTTGGAAGTCATTGCCGGTAAGGGTACAGGCTGTGTGTTATTGATTGCTGGTATCGTTAATGTCGGTTTGTTATTAGCAGCTGGTAAAGGTATAGGCTGTTTGCTATTGATTGCTGGTGTGGTTAATGTCGGTTTATCACTTGCGGCTGGTGTCGGTAGAGGTTGTTGAGTAGCCCCCGTTGTATTGCTGTTGTTTTGGAACCGCAGGCTAAATGGGTAATAACTGACTTTGCTGTGTCCTTTTGGTGGATTGGCGCTGAAATATTCTCTGGCTTTTAATAATAGCTCAGGAGAAACTGACTTGTCTTGGAACTTAATCTCTAAAACCCTGCCATCGGCATCTACCACCAATCCACCTAAAACTGTACCTTCTAGACCGGGTTTTTTAGTATTAATTGTGTCGCGAATAACAGTTTTTTCATCCAAATTTGGGTATTGTTGCTGAACTGTTTTTCTCAGGTCTTCATAGGAGTTTACCTGAGAGATTTCTTGTCCTGTGATTTTTGCGGGTAACTCAGGTGTTTTTGATGTAGATCCCTGCTGCCATTGGGGTATAGTTTCTTTTCCTAAGATTAAATTATCCCCCGCTTGTGGAGGATTTCCAATCCGAGCTATTAGCTCCCCATTTTGAGCGACTTTGGATGCATCATCTCCAGACTGGGTAGTTTGTCGAGTGTTGTTATCCTGTAGAGTAGTAGCGGCAGTGCTGTCAGACGGAAGTGCAGGTGGAGTATTCGGCAACCCATTTGGTATTCTCGCCCCCGGTAATGTGGGCAATTTATTGATAGGTAAGGGTTGGGCTTGTCCCATTGCTATGTCCCCACCACGAAAACGCGGTACTGATTGGGGGAATTTGCTGGTTGCATTGAACCCATTGGTGTCAAATCCCAAATCTCTCCTGGGAAGTATTCCCAAAGATTGTCCTTTGGGTAATGAAGAAATTCGATAGTTATTCGGTGAGTTGGGGATGGGTGGTAATACCAGCTGACTAGATCCTGGTGGTGGTGGTAAAACAGGTAAAGCAGTACCTGTGTTGAAACCAGTCGCTGGCGATGGCGGAAATTGCGATTGTAAGGGAAATTGGGATGGATTTGGAGTTTGTGGCAGCCGTTTTTGGTCAGCTTGGCTTAACTCCATGACGCCGACTGGTTTTGTCGATACTAAAGTTTTGCTTTGATTCGAGTCTATAGGCATCAATGGCACAATCAACGCCATAGCACCGTGGATACCAACAGATGCTATAGCTGCTATCCCAGTTGGCTGGCTTAATATTTCTGGTATATTTTTCAGCAGGGAGACGTAAGACATAGTTGTTATCGTTCACTCACTCAGCTTAGTTGTGGTTGACTATCTATTCAGTAATGATTTTTGGGGCTACTATGACGATAGATGCGTCCTTCTAAAAATCATACTTCCGATGCTGGGACTCAAAACAGTAAGATTGCTATTTTTTCTGGGTTCCTTTTTTTTACGACGCACTATTATACGTTAAAGTTGCATTTTTTGAATAAAGTTAACATAAAATTATCATTTTTGCAGTTTTTGACTTTCACTAAGTCAATCAGAAGCTAATGGTAGTTGCAAGTTTAGGCAATCACTTCTGTGTGAATAAATCAAAAAGCATGTCCGATCAAGTCGCCTGTTTCACGAGCCAGTTATTTTTACTCAGCTGTATCCCAATCACAGATGCCACGCTTGATTCTACAAATAATCTTCATGTGACTTATCTTAGCACCTCAGCCATAAAATTTGGTCATGATGGCTCACCGACGCCGTTAGTAACTTGGGCACAGTATTTAGCGTCAACTCTTCCAGAAGTATGAGAAATTTTAATATTTCTTAGTTAAGATCGTAATAAAAATACACAGTTTTTAGCAAAGGAAAGAGGGGACAGCCATGCAAAGCAGCAAGTTTGAGAGGATGTTACGGCGAGTGGCGACGATATTATCTGTCGTGATTCTTACCCTGTGCTTGATGGAGGTGACTACAGGTATTTTGCTGTCGTTTTACTACGAACCAACAGCAGGCGGTGCTTATGAGTCGTTGAAAAAGATTAATATGGAAATACCATACGGCTGGTTATTCCGCAAAGCCCATGAGCTTGCTGGTAACGCAGTCATTGCGATCGCCCTGATTCAAATTGTAGTCATGTTTTTAGGTCGGCAATTTCGCATCAGTTGGCTGACTGCTTGGATTAGTGGGATTTTCTTGACCTTAAGTGTCATTGGGCTAGATTGGACAGCAATGATTCTGGGTTGGGATCAATTAGGATACTGGCGTTTTAGCATTGAGCTAGGAACGATTGAAGCAATTCCTTTAATTGGTGGGCAATTGCGAGATATTCTCACTGGTGGTGGAGCCATTAGCAGCGTGACTATTCAACACCTTTACGCCATCCACAGTTATATTATTTCCGTCGCTGCCATAATTTTGGCTGTGGTGCATTTATCTGCTTTAATCTGGCAAGAACAGGAAATGTCAAAAGAAGCAGTGACAGTAAACAGTAGCAATTTTATTCAACCACCGGGAGCGTCACTCGTAGAAAGTTGAGCAAATTTGGCTACAGGGACTTCTTCCACTTCCGGTAAAGTTTCTAAAGAAAGGCGCGTAGATTGAGTAGCACCAGATAAGCGCTTTAAAAGATTAGGTCTGGGGTCATACAATAGGTAGATAATGCGATCGCCAATTTCCCACTCTTGGTTAGCCGGCATAACTTGCAGGCGTTCTTCTCGTTCTACCAATAAGGGTATTAGTTCCCCAGCCCGAATTTTTTCCTGTATATGCTCCTGTTGACTGGTAAATTCTGATTCATTCAGGGTAGTTGTTCCCAACTTGACTCGCCCATCATTCAAATACTCATTCCAAGTCTTAATCCCTAAATCGGGGATAAAAGCTTGATTAACTTTATTATTTGTGCTAGGAGTCGCTTGCGGATCACGGGGAAAAACTGCTAAAACACGGGGTGGATTAAAATCCTCAGCCGCCCGTTCAGCTAAGACAAAATTCACCTCTCCACTACTAGTCATCGCCAAAAAAGTTCCCATAGAGTCCAGTCCCGCCTCTTCTAAAACCGAACCATCCAGCGCACTGCTAGCAATCACGCGCACATTTTGGGCTTCAGCTTGGGCAAAAAAATCTGGATCAGTATCGATCATGACCACATTTTCTCCCCGTTCTTGAAAGAATCGGGCAATTAAAAGACTCAAGGGATGACAACCCACAATTACCACCCCAGTAGCCTCTTGAGAGGTTATTTGTAAGCATTGAGCAACCCAGCCTGCGGTTAGTCCTTGACAGACAACTGTCATAATAATTGTCAGGAAAACCAGAGCCTTAATAGCATCACCACCGTTGATACCCCGCTGTGTGAGTGAAATGGCAAATAAAGAAGCTACAGAAGCAGAAACAATCCCCCTAGGAGCAACCCAACTTAAAAACAGTTTCTGTCGCCAGTTGAGATCACTATTCCAGGTACACAACAGGATGTTAATTGGTCGAACAACGAACATTAGTACCAAAACAGTCCATAAACTACCCCAACCCAAGGCAAACACGCTAGCAATCGATAAATCAGCCGCTAACAGGATAAATAACACCGAGACGCTGAGAATTGTCAGCTGACCTTTGAAATGTCGCAAAAGTCGTTCTTCTGGCACCGATGAGTTGGCAAATACTGCACCAGCGACTACGGTTGTCATCACACCTGATTCACTACGGATAGTTTGCGCTAAAGTAAACAAACCCCACAGCACCGCCAGCACTACCAGGTTTTTCAGCTCAAATGACAAAAAATTGGCTCGTTTGAAAATCAAGCTCATCAAGTAACCGCCAGCCGCACCAATTGCGCCACCAATACCCAGGCGGATGAACATCCCAATAATGGCTTTCATCGGGTCAGGATCACCATTGAGGATGGTATCGAGGACAACGAAGGCGAGAATTGCTCCCACAGGGTCAATTAAAATCCCTTCCCCTTCCAACAATGTAGCCACTTGGCGATCAACGTTAATTTGTCTGAGTAGGGAATTAATGACAGTTGGCCCTGTCACCACAACAATGGAAGCGTAAAGAAAAGCGATATTCCACGGAAATTCACCCAGCCAATGTGCCGCCATACTACCGCCCAGCAGAGTGATTAGCGTTCCCAGGGTGACAAGCAATTGTAGGCTAACCGAAACTCTACCCAACTCGCGAAAATCCAAATTCAGCCCACCTTCAAACAAAATTATTGCCGTCGCTAGGGCAACAATTACTTCCAATCCCGTGCCGAGTAGATGCGGGTGTAATAAGCCGATGCCATCAGAGCCTAGGAGGATGCCCAGCAACAGCAACAAGACAATACTGGGCACTCTCAGGTATGCAGCCAGTACTTGGGCACTAATGCCTGCAAAAACGGTGATCACCATTTGGAGGGTGATTTCAAAAGATGCTTCCATGTTGTAGATTTTGAGAGATTTATTTCAAAATCTTTTGTAAAGGATAGTAAATATTAACTCTATGGGGTACAACATCATACCCCTTATTGTTTGCCGAATCCAGGGGGTATTCATACTTGGTTGCTGATAATACAACTTGGTTGGTTATTTGCCTAACAGCGGTAAAGATGGCGATGATCACCTTCTCCTTCACCAATTTAGCCGCGAAAAATTTTTTTGGCAAAAGCTGTTGACAGGGACTGGAAAATCAGTTAATTTATAAAAGGTTTGAGGCGCACGCCCCCATCGTCTAGAGGCCTAGGACACCTCCCTTTCACGGAGGTAACGGGGATTCGAATTCCCCTGGGGGTATTTAAAGGTAAAAGTAAAATTTATACTTTAGCTATACTCTTTACACAAGTAATCGTAGACTGGACATTGGCCAGCCTACGGAGATTGTTCCAATTCAAAATGTGAAGCTGTCAAGGGCGGATTTTTGGCAGGATCGAAAAATATAACGGTTCTCCCTTGAATCAAATACACTCATAGGCAGCATTTCCTTGCGCCGCCGTGACCCGATGATATGATTTTCTAGCGCTCAAGCGTCAACCGTCAACAAGTTGTACACGCTGGTAAATCGCTAGTAGATTTGACTGAATATCTTTAGTGAGGCGGGGTTCAATAATTGTCACTGGCATAGTGAGCTTAGGCCAGACTTGGATTGTATAGGAGAGATGCGTGCCGATTAGCTCACCGAGAGAATAAGGCTCTAAGCACCAACTACCGTTAAAGCCTTTAAAATCTCCCTCTACCATGCGAAAATTAATTGCTTTGGGAAAGTATTCTTCCAAATCCAAAACTACACGGGCACAAAAATTGAAATTGAGGAAGCGTTGAGAACCTATCTGCTCTAGTCGAATACCACCTTGAGGATGGTCTAGGAGTCGGCTTTTGGCAAGGCTGGGAATGAATTCCGGTAAAGCCTCATAATCTGTCAGCACGTGCCAAATTTTCTCCACTGGTTGGGGAATTTGGATTGTAGCAGTAATTTGTCGTTGTCGGTCTGCTATTTTCTCAATTTGGACAGCTACAGATGGTAAAGCATCGGTAGCATTTGCCAAATTCGCTTCTAGGTTAGCGTACTTATCCGCTGTGGTGTTATGTTGTTCAGTCACTTTCAGAATATGGTTTGCTGTCATTAGAAAACTGGGGCAAAGTCAAGGTAAAGCAAATTTCGCTCAGTTCAGAATCTGATATTTGCTTACTTTCAACGGCAATCTCCCCATTTAAATGCTGTACTAGAGACTTGGCCAGAGCTAGTCCCAAACCAGTCCCTGGAGTCCAGCGCCCTTTACCGCGACGGAACTTGTCAAAGATGTAAGTCGCTTCTTCTGAGGAGATGCCACGACCGATGTTAGTCACCTTAATCATAACTTGATCGACGAGCTGTTCAACTTGGTGAGTGACTTGTAAATAAACGATGGTGTCAGACTCAGAGTATTTACAAGCATTCGCTAACAACTCTTGGAGGATACGGTCAAAACTTTCTACTTCTGTTTGCAGTTTTAACGAAGCCTTCGGTAAATCTACGGTAATGCTTAATCCTTTATCTGCCAGTTTTTGCGTCACAGATGCAGCTAAATCTTCAATTCTGTGATTTAAATCGATGGTTTCATATAGCGGTGCTTCTTGATGAGACTCTAATTGTTGCAGCTTCAGTAAATCATTAATTAAATTGATTTCTTTGGTACATTCTTGCTCAAGAATATCCAAATACCTAATCTGACGATCAGTCTGCTATCCCCGGTAGACGTAAATTACGGATTGACATCAGCATATTTGTCAGAGGATATCGCAGGCGATCGCTCATATTGCTCAAAAATTCATCTTTGAGTTCGTTGAGTTGTCGCAATTGATCGACATATTGCCTTGTTCTTTCATGGAGTTTGGCTTGTAGTTCCAGACTGCTCTGTAACTTAGCTGTGCGCTCATCTACCAAGTTTTGTACTTGTCGCAATGTCTGTGATTGAATAATGGCATTGCTGACTTGGGCACAGACCATTTCCACCAGATTTAATTCTGCTATTTGCCAACTGCGAGCCACCGCTTGCTGTAGCACTAAAAATCCTAAGATTTTACCTTGACTTTCTAATGGTACTAACAGCGCTGCCGGAAAATTTTTTATATCAAATAATGAGGCTGCTGTTAAGCTATCCTGTTGGTCTGTGTAGTCATTAATTAGGACTGGTTTTCCGGGATCTGTGAACACACGTTGGCACAAACCACAATCGGCAACTGCAAAAGACTTATCCTCCAAAGTAGATGATGTATTAGTCGGGAAGCTTTTGCTGTCGCGATTCCATTCACCCACCACCGTACCTTTAGCCTTGGGAGTTTGTTTTTTAGATCGAGTTCTAAACAGAGGATCTGTATATTTCAATAGTATCAGTAGACCCCGATCCGCTTGTAGAGATTCGGCGGTAGAGGCAATCACCAACTGGAGCATTTGATTTAACTCCAAATTGCTCCGATTTAATATAGTTAATTGCTTGATGAGACTATGGTGTTGGTTACTCTTTTGTAAAGACTGCTGTTGAAAAGCAATCAACTGTGATTGTGCCACTTGAGAAAAAGCGATCGCACAAGCTGGCTCTATTGTCTTGAGCAGTTGTTTTTCTGACTGACTCCAATCATAGGGTTGAAATTTCATCAAAAGTATCACCCCATTATTTTTGCCACCTAGGCGCGTGGGAATCCCCAAAACAGCTTTTACTGGTAATGGTAAAGATTGACACCCAGTGCCAACACTTTTTTCAATGGTGGAAATATCCTCAATAGTCAATGGCTCTGCCGCGCATTGTATCACTGGCGAATCTATAGATAACTGTTCAACCGAGAACATCTGATTTGGTTGTCTTAGTCCTAGATACTCGCCTGTACACCAATTTGCAGTAGTTGGTTCAGTAGCTACATCGCTCATCACTGTAATTAAGCAGCAGCAATCAACTTGAAATGCTACTCCTAGCAATTGAGCAATTTCTTGCAGCATGAACGCCGTCGCCGAGCTATTAGCGATGACATGGTTAATCTTTTGTGCCAATTGGTGGGCTGGAGGTTCCTGATGCTGCATCAGCTTGACTTGGTATTGTTGTAGTCGATCTACATCATCTGGGCACTGTGGCGGCGATGATAAACGCTTTTTCATTCGTGGCACGCTCTTGGATAACAACCCTATGTTTTTTGCACCCAACTTCTTGGCTGTTTTTTGACCGTTAGTTGTGTTGATGCACCCTGATGAATTGCAAATCTTTGATGAATACTTGTTCTCACCTGTTATAGCCCCTTTCTATGTCAGATGACTAATTTTCTGAGTATATTAAACCAACCTGTACATAAGTAATGAGATACCTAGAATATACCAAAACATATCAGCCGCATAATTTTTGGGTTGTTGGTTTTGAGTTAATTTACTAACGTTGACTTAGGATATCCTGTCTGTAACTATACATAAACCGTAATTTCTCTGGAATTAAAGCAAGGCAGCTAGAAAGTTTATCCGTATTAATACTTGATATATTTTATATAAACGTAATGATTTTTTCACATTTCTCTTCCTAGTGAACTACCCGATTATTGTTTTGGGCTGGTGATTGTTAGGTGTCAAGTGTTGTTAGACCCCCTGTAGCTAAAACGCTAGTCTCCCTATTTCCAACTACTAGTTTAGCCACCTAAATTTCCATATACCCCTAAATCCCCATAGACAAAAAGGACTTTAAGACTTTTTTCGCCCCCCTTGTCCAGGGGGTTGTGGTGTTTCGTGACTTTTGAAATCACGACACTAGTCATATAAAAGTGATATTTTTTACTCATATTTTCTAGACAGGGGCTAGAGACTAGGGCGTGGTGAGTAAAATCAACTCACCCCTATTTAGCTGATTAATTTTTTAATGTTTTTTTATAAAAAAAATCATATTAAATTATGAATACAGCCCTATGACTATTTAGGGCAACAGGGCTGCATTCATCTAAATACAAGGCTATCCAAGCAAACTCTCGACACTCAGAGGCACCATATCGCCATTCCTCGTCAGTCCTAATAGCATGGGTTGTTGCGCTGGAATGAGTTGACCGGTGAGTACGCAACGTTCTTCTTGTTCAGCGGTGGCGGCTATGCTAGCTCGAATATCGGCTCGCGAAAATCTGGGTTTCCACTCACCTGATTTTTGCTGGACATAATTCCAGAGAATATCTCGGATTAGGGCTTGATATCCCTGATTGCCAGCAATTTCTTTGAGTTTATCTTTTAATTCGCGCTCTAAGCGGATGCTGGTTACTTCCATATCGGTGGTTGGGGTGCGAGCGATCGTATGCATGACATTTTCTCCTTTAAGGTATGGACAGGATAGTAATACAAGTGTAGTATGTTTAATGGAATGTTCAATAGGTGAAATTTTCTGTGAAATCCATTTACCCCATCTCTACTTCCTTATGTGTTACCAATTGCCGAGCTAGTTGGGAATCAGCGGCTGTGGGAGTGGGTA
>CAVYXS010000058.1:0-8654 GCA_963772205.1 uncultured cyanobacterium | reverse complement strand
GTTGACTCGAATGTTTCCGGAGTTGACCAATTTTCCCCAGTGGAGCCTACAAAGTCTCAAATTAGTGAAATTTGTACAGAACTGAGAAGATTAAGGATCAATCCAGACCCTTGTTTAGGGGTGGTGAAGAAATATTGGGCGAATGTGCCTGGGGCTTTAGCACGAGTCAAGGAGGCCTTGGCTCAGGGGTGGTGTCAGAATCCAACTGGGTTGTTTATCAATAGCTGCAAGAGTGGGGCTAAGGGAGAGAATGTGGTGACAAGCGATGTGAGTGCTTGGTTTGAGTGGGCGAGGAAACAAAGGATTGTGTTGGCAATGACACAGGGATTTGTCTATACACCTTCGGGCGAGGCAGTGGAAATTGGCGAGATGATGCGGCAGTTTCCGCTTCAAGAGTAAGTCAAGCCGCAGCAATGCCCCTTCAGGAGGTGCTGAAAATTCGGGTACTAAATATTGGGGTTTATATTGTTGATCTGAGGGTTAGCTCCCCGACTTCTTCAAAAATTTGGGGATCTGTAATGTAATATTGACAAATTATGAAAACAGACGCAATTTTTTACGAGATATTTAAGGAATTTCCCAACATCTTCTTTGAAATCATTGGCAAGTCCGATACCGACACTAATATCTATGAGTTTATCGCACCGGAAATTAAGCAAAAAAGCTTCCGATTGGATGGTGTATTTTCTCCATTGGAAGAATTCCCTAATGAACCACTGTACTTTGTCGAAATTCAGTTTTACAAAGATGAAGAATTTTATGACCGACTGTTTACCAGTATATTCCTTTACTTCACCCAATATCAGCCACCTAATCCTGACTGGTTTGCAATAGTTATTTATGATCAACGCAGCAATGAACGTAGCTATCCCCTCCGTTATCGTTCCTTGTTGTCACCCCATTTACGTCGTTTTTACCTAGACGAACTCCAAGCCTTCCCAGATGATTCTCTGGGTGTAGGAATTGTACGCTTAGTTGTCGAAAGTCAGAATCAAGCCAGAGAATTGGCTAAAAACCTAATTAACAAGGCTTTGGAAGAATTAACAGACACTCTTATTCAAAGAAAAGTTTTAGAATTTATTGAGACAATCATAGTCTACAAGTTTCCTAATTTAAGCCGCGAGGAGATAGAATCTATGCTGAATTTAAACTTGCTAAAAGAAACTAGAGTATATCAAGAAGCGAAAGAAGAAGGTAAGGAAGAAGGAAAACTAGAAACAAAATTGAAAATGATACCGATTTTCGTTGATCTAGGATTAAGTATTCAACAAATCGCTGAACGTTTAGAACTAGACGTGGAAGAAGTCAGGAAAGTTGTCAATGAAATGTAAAAACCTGAGTTTTTTTAACGACTCGCGGGTTACTTCTTCCTTTAGGGCGAATGCGAGTGCGTGTCGGAGACAGACGCTATGCGAACATGCTCTGGTAATTGTCCGCTTTGATGGTGGGTAGCGGCTAAGAAATTAGGTAACAACGCGATGCCTGCTCCACAAATTGCCATTTGTTACAAATAAGCAAAATCATTCACGATCGCGTGAGGATTTAACTTGATCCCACACTGATGATCACCCTGCAGTCTCCACCGTTATTTCTTTGCCGTTGGTAAATTCGATGAGTTCTTTGCCATCATCATAGAATACGTCAGCAACAATTTGATGTAGTGCATCATACTTCCAAAATTGCCCTGGCGATTCCAACATTGGTGTTTCAGGTAATCATCACGCCATGCTTTTGGCTTCCACTGCTCAAGCAAGGCTTTCAAAGTTCTCACCCACAGCAATTCGGCTTTCATCAGCGACAGAGATGGGGAGTTTCTGCTTCGACTTCACCAACTTGGGTGAGGAATGCTGAGATTGAGCCTTTGGTGGACGACAGCGAGCGCAATATTTTGGTAGGGATGGATAGCAGATACGTTCTACCACTTCATTGCACTGCTTGCACACAAAGCGGTAGGCTCGTTGCTTCATCACCCGAATGTGAGCCTTAATATAAACTTCTTTACTTTCCACCAGTTCCCTCAAGGACTTATTGCTGTGAATCAATATCCATCAATTCTTAGATTACTAGAAGCAGAACGAGAGCGCTACATCCTAGAAGCAGCTGAGTTAGAACGCCGTCTAAACTTTGTTCGTAACCAGATAAGTTCTCTAGATACCCTAATAAAAGGGTACTTAGTAGAAGAGCAGATGTATTCTAACTCTAGGCACTTACCTAATTTAGACTCTACACAGGCATTTCTTCAACATAGTTCTGATTCTGAATCAGCAGATGATGAACTACAGAATACTAGTTTAGCCGATGAAAGTTCTCAGGATGCTGGTTTTGAATCTCATCAAAATCCTCAGAATCAACCAAGGGAGCAAAATTCTTCACTCATCCCCACTAGTCAAATCTCTGGGGATGAAGAAAGCACAAATTTTACACTTGAGCCAGATATTTCCGACATTCCCAAATTGACCACGCCGAGAAAATCTAGCCAAGTATCACTGTTATCAGAATATCAAGATTATTCAGTACAAAATGCTATCTTAATTTTGATGCGCCGTCGTCCAGATTTGCACATGCATATTGATGCAGTTGTTCGCGACCTTTATGGCGATTTATCACCACTGGAGTTGAAAAAAGCGAGAACGAATGTTTCCTCAGCACTTTCTGCTGGATCAATCCAAGGTTGGTGGTATCGGGTGTTACGTGCTGATGGTGTGTACACTTTGCATTTTGAAAAAGGTGTGACTGCAGCATCAAAGCGTAAATAGTTGTATTGCTTGCGGTATTTCGCCCAGTGTTCAAAAAATATATCTTAACTATTGTTCTTTTCGCGTAAGAAGGGGGTGCAAAAGCCCATATCTTGAGCGTGCGTGAAAACGCCCATTGCGATTGCGCTTTTCGCAGTGCTTTTGGCAATCGCGCAACCAGCGAGAGTACATTAGCCCAAAGATTTAAGAAATCCAGGCGATGGACTTGACGACACGGTAGCGATGCCGGGGGGCGCAAACTCAGGGTAAGACCTGCGGTGTTCTCGAAGAATCGCAGTCAAATACGGGGATTTATTGAGAATTAAACCTCGACTCACTTTTTCGCGTTGCTCCCCGTAGGGAAGTGGTACGACAAAGCTCAGTGACCACCGTAGGCATCGCTTAACAAATGGAGACAATACTCAGATGCGAAGTGCGATCGGGAAGTAAAGTAAAGGTGTGTAGTTGAGGCTATATGATGTTTGTTATCTTACTTAAGGGAGTATTCTCTTAGTTTTTCTTGATTTAGAGCAATTGCTCCTAATTCCATAAGTTTAGACAAGAATGCTCAGTCACCGCCCTATAAAGTGAATATCCCAGTGCTTGTTTAACAAATATTAATTTTCTTCGAGGATTTTGAGATGTCTAACGAAATTGGTCTAGCTGAATTTATCCAGCAAGTTAAAAGAGAATTGCTTACTACTTACCCTGATAATGAAAATGATACACCTCTACTGAGTGTAGATTCTGTAGAATTGGAACTACAAGTCACAGTTAAAAAAGAAGGTGGTGGTGGTGTCAAAATAAATGTTCTGCAATTTGGAGGTGGGGAAGTATCGGGGAAGGTTAGTCGAGATGATGTGCAGAAGGTGAAAGTGAAACTCTCACCACTGGTAAGTAAGGAATATCTCCTCAAAGCTTATTACCAGAAAAATCCGGAAAAATGGGAAAAATTATTGGATACAAGCTTGTTAGGGGTGCTAAAGGGAAACGATGATCCAGGAATTTAACAGTCCGTACCGAGCAGTCAGGGAGTATTTGATTGGAAACGTTAAAGTTATACCTTTCCCCAACTGAGGGTAGGGGATTTAAAGTAATTGTTACCGCATCAGGAACAGGTGAGGGAGAAACAGAATCTTCGTTACCTTTCTTTGAAGGAGAGAAAGATTGGCGATTGCCTTTACTCAGATGTTTGGAGATGACTGCTTTTAACTCTCAGTATTTCCAGGAAGACGAACAAGCATGGATGGTTGCATCTGGTATTCTCAATGAAAACCGTCATAACTTTAGTGCTAAATATCTAGAAAATATTGGTCAAAGGCTTTTCCAAGCCCTATTTCCACCAGATAGTAAGGTAAAAAATGCTTTACTTGCCTCATTGCGATCGCACGAAGCCCAAAATAGTCAACTCCACATTCAATTAAGTTTTTCAGATGATGTGATCCGGGGAATTCGTTTAGCTGATTATCCTTGGGAATTGCTGCATGATAGTAGAGGTTTTTTATTATTACGCCGCAATGTGACAATTTCTCGCTATATAGCTTATGAAGGTGTTCGCCCAAACTTACCACCTACTGATAAATTAAATGTATTATTACTATCATCGAATGCTTCTGACTCGGCGCTGGGATTAAACCCATTAGGCGATCGCGAAGTACAAGCAATTCGTCAGGGCTTGGAAAAAGCTAGGAATGATGGACACATTAACTTTGTGCAACTCTTAGCAACCAGAGATCAACTTAGAGCCTATTTAACGGAACATCAGGGTGAAGATGCTCCCCAGGTTCTCCATTTTGATGGGCATGGGCTGTATGGTAAACGCTGTACCAATACCCAATGCCGCGCTATAAATAAGGGTAATAAAATCACCAAATGCCGTAAATGTAATAGAGAATTACCAGAAGCGCAGGGATATTTAGTATTTGAGGATGGGAATGGGGGAGCGGATTACATTAGTGCTGAAGAGTTGGGGGTGTTACTAAGTAAATCTACCCTTGTCGATAGTCATAATAAATCAGGTAGAATTGCTTTGGTGGTGCTGAGTGCTTGTCAGTCAGGGATGACTGTTGAAGGAGATTCGGTATTTAATGGTACAGCACAGAATTTGATTGATCAGCGCATTCCTTCGGTGGTAGCTATGCAATATTCTGTTGGTGTTGCCTCTGCTACTGAGTTTGCCAAGCAGTTTTATCGCTCTTTGGGGCAAAAGAATTCTCTGGGAATTGCCGTAAGTCAAGCACGGGAAGCGATGGGAATTGAAGATAATCAGTGGTATCGTCCGGTGTTATATCTGCGCTGGCAAGATAATCAGGGGGGACAGTTGTTTAAGGATTCTTCGATAACATCTGATGTTGAAACTGATGAGGTTGTAGTACCAGAGAAGAAAAGATCAAAACCCCCAAATAAACTTCGCCCAATATCTCGTATTACTCAAATCAAAATTGATAGTTTGAAGGATGATTTAGGCAAACTAGCAAAAGATTATGAAGATGTAGCGAATAAAAAGAGACGAGAAAGTAATCCTCAAGAAATCAATAACTTGCAACTACAGCTTGATGACATCGCCAAACAAATGGAGGTTATTGATAAACAACTTCAAGAGTTAGGGTATGGGGATGAGTAAAATTATAGAAATCCGCATCGAAGCTTTAAAGAAGGATTTAGACAAACTAGCAAAAGATTATGATGATGTAGCCGATAAAAAAAGACGAGAAAGTAACCCTCAAGAACAAAATAACTTGCAACTACAGCTTGATGACATCGCCAAACAAATAGAGGTTATCGAGCAAAAAATAAAGCAGCTTCAGCAGCCCGAACAGGAAACAGATAATATTCAAAATTTACTAAATATATTAATTTCCTATGAAAATCAAATATCAAATCGTGTTAAAAGGGCATATCTAGCTTGTTCTCCTGATGACTGGCCAAATCGAGTACCAGATAAATTAGCAGAGATTTTGACAGAACTCAAAAAAATGCCGCAAGGAGAATCAAAATATACAGTTATTGAAAAATTTATAGCTAGGTTAGCTATAGATTCTGAAATACCTCAGTCACTTTCTAAACAATTAAATATATGGGTTGAGAGTAATATCAATGGATACTCAGAACTTTTAAATATAACTTCAACTCAAACTCAAAAGCCAATAAATAAAAACCCTTATCTGATTGTTATTATACGTCGAAGCGAGCAAGATTCTCTAACTAATCCTAACAAAGAAGATTGCTACTTTGTTGATGCTTGGCTGATTCCTGATGCAAATACTTATAATTATCAAAATAGTTCCGGTTGTAAGCAGCTAGCTTATTCCCAAAATGACATAAAAACAAAGCAATCAAAAGTTAATAATCAAGAAACTTTGACTTTGGCAGAAATTCCCCAATCTATAAATATTTTTCTCAACCAAATTGGAGAATCTTCTTCATCTAGACTGACAATTGAAATATTTTTGCCCCTTGAATTAATCAACGAAGCAGTCGATAGCTGGGAACTTGAAAACGAATTTGGGGTTTCACTAAAATTAAGTAGTCAGTACAAGGTTGTAGTCCGCTCAACTGAAAGATTGCTGCCAACTTATAGTCGTTATAAAGGATTTTGGCAAGAGAAATGGCAAACATTACAAAAGATAATTAAAAATTCAGTATGTAGTGCTTTTGTATTATGGAGTGAGGATGATTTAAAGAAGTTATTCGTCGAATTGAAGAAAGAAAATAAAATCGGGATTAAATTACAAAAAACTCCTATTCAAACTGGGAAAGGGAGTGTTTTTGCAGTAATCTTAAGTACGGCTACTCCAGTTGCATTGTGGTTGAGATGGCATCTACCAGAGTGCAACCAGCAAGTCGATGGATTGCTAAGATGTTGTATTGAGCAACTGACTAACACAGTAGCAGAGCAACGCCTCGAAGCAATTCCGGAGCCTGAAAATAGCCACATTGGTCATCATATTTCCTTATTATGGGAAGACCCTGAACGCTTACCTCCTAGTATCAATTACTCTATGTAAATTACTTTATGTAATATTTATGAGTGACTGGAAAATTTTTCAAGGTGATAATCGCCTTCCCCATGATGGTGTCGAAAACTTGCCAGAAGCGCCAAGTTGGCGTAGATTTGGTAATGATACTGAAAGTGCTGAAAGAAAACGTGGTGCTAATTTTCAAGTTCGCTCCCAAGAGGTTGAGTTAGTTAATGCAGCTTTGTATCTACGACGACCTTTATTAGTGACGGGTAAACCAGGTACAGGAAAAACGTCTTTAGCCCATGCTGTTGCCTATCAGTTAAAATTGGGAGAAGTTTTGTACTGGCCTATCACAACTCGTACAACTCTCAAAGATGGACTTTATTCCTATGATGCGATCGCTCGTCTTCAGGATACCCCACAACAAGGTGCTAATAATCCAGATAACCTCAAAGAAATTGGTAAATATATTCAACTCGGACCATTAGGAACTGCTCTATTACCATCAAAAAGACCCAGAGCGTTATTAATTGACGAAATTGATAAAAGCGATATTGACTTACCTAACGATTTATTGCATGTGTTTGAAGAAGGTCAGTTTGAAATCCCTGAGTTAGTTAGAATTGCAGAAAAGTTAGAAACTGTAGAAGTCCGAACTGCTTATAAAGACAAAACAGCGGATACTTACAAAGTTACAATTAACCAAGGACGCATACAATGCAGTGCTTTTCCCTTCGTTATCCTCACAAGCAACGGAGAGCGAGACTTTCCACCAGCATTTTTACGTCGCTGTTTGCGTTTGAATATCAAAGAACCTGATGAATTTGAGCTAGAAAAAATTGTTGTGGCTCATTTGGGTGAGGATGAAAAAATTACTACACAAGCGAAGTTATTGATCAACGAATTTTTCAATAAGCGCAAAGAAGGAGATTTAGCAACCGACCAATTACTTAATGCAATTTACTTACAGCACTTTCCTGAATCATGAAGTACAGTAGCAGCAGTTAGCAAACCAATTTCGCAGATGCATAGGATTGATTAGATTTAAAGCAATTGCAATCAATACATCCACCATTTGAGTAGTTTTTGGAGAAAATGTTTTGATAAAAGCTTTAAGCTGTGATCACCAATGTTCAATGGGATTAAAATCTGGTGAATAAGAAGATAGATTGATGACACTGGCACCAACAGATTCAATTATGGGCGTAATTTCATCGATCTTATGGGCACATAGGTTATCCATTATGACAACTGCACCTTTCCATAATTGAGGCACTAACAACTTTTCTATAAACACGCGAAAAGCATTACTATCCATTGAACCATCTAGCGTCATCACAGCCAATACTTTATCCATACTGATTGCGCCGATAATAGTGACTTTTTTACCTCGATAAAATGGTTTTACATCATAGACTCTACTTCCTTTTTCACTACGAGCTTTTGGACGCATTAACCCAAGGAGTAAGCCTGCTTCATCCAAAAAAACCAGATTTTTCGGCTCTATATCTCTGACTTTCTCTCTGTATTCACACCTGAGCAATTGAACTCTATCGGTAGCTGCCTGACTGCTGCGAACCGTTTTTTTTTACGAGTTAGATTTAATTTTTGCAATTCTCTACACATCATGCTGGAACTCACTAGTTGCCCCTGAGTTAAGAGCCAATATTCACAATATTCAGAGAGAGTTGCATCTGGATACTTTTTTACCAATGCAACAAGTTGAGCCGCAGAATCTGCTAATACCGCTTTTTTTCTTGTCCCTTGCTTACCAGGATTAACATGTCCTTTCTCTTTATACTGTCTCAACATTTTTTGTACAAAAGCTTTACCAACACCAAAGTTTACAGCTAACTTTCTAACTGAAATATTTCCTAACTGATAAGCATTGACTATTTTTTCTCTCAGATTGACGGAATATGGTTTCATAATAATAATTTATCTATCTTACATAGTA
>CAVYXS010000057.1:0-6556 GCA_963772205.1 uncultured cyanobacterium | reverse complement strand
CAACAATCTGGTTTGATGACGCAGAATATCTAACTTGGCATTTAATATTTCTAGTTGAGTTAATTTTTCTTGAGCGTATCGTGCTAAAATTAGTCCTTCCAGCAGGTCGTAAAGGATTGCTATCATCCTATCGCCTAAACCAAATTTATGTTTTCTGGGCAGACGATTTAAAATAGGTACGTACCATTTAATCAGGTCATAGGTTCTTTGAATAATCGGTAAATCTTGCATTTGGTCAAAAACAAATTTTTACTTTGCACAACCCCCTTGACAAAATCTACCACTTCTTGGATACTATTTATAGTCGTGCAAATCTAAAAAAAATATCGGCCGCCGAAGGCGGAGGGTTAGGGAAAAAGAAAAAGCGCAGAGGGCTAAAGCGCAATAGTGTAAAGAATTAAGTCCTCGCGGGGGAAACAACAACACGAAAACCCCAGTCGAAGTACGAGTAGTCCGGCTCGTAGTGGCAGCGAGACGCACAACGGCAATACCAAGGATCGTTGTCCCAGGAGCCACCACGCAGCAGCCTTGATTGATTATCATTCTCGCTTTCGCTTTGTATATCCCTATCTACCCAAGGACTACCATCTATGGGAGCGCCTTTATAATAGCTGTTGTGCCACTGATCATAGCACCATTCCCAAACATTCCCGTGCATATCATACAAACCGAAGGGATTTGGGACAAAGCTACCTACTGGAGTTGTTTGATTTGCCGATTTACCTTTAGGCTCATCTGCATAAGTTACTTCAGCATTGTAACTTGCTAAATCCGCTGTGATAGTTTCGCCAAAGTAGAACGGAGTTGTCGTGCCTGCTCTACAAGCGTACTCCCACTCAGCTTCGCTAGGAAGTCGGTAGTTTTTTCCGGTATGCTTTGATAGTCTATCACAAAACTCTACCGCTTCATACCAAGAAATTTGCTCTACTGGTAAATTATCGCCTTTAAAGTTTGATGGGTCAAGGTTCAGTTCCAGGTTTATTTGTTCTAAAGCTGCCACAGCCCGCCATTGCGCTTGAGTGACGGGGTACTTGCCCATGAAGAAGGAACTCACTGTGACTTCATGCTGGGGACTTTCGTCATCATAACGTTCAGCTTCAGTTTCTGGGGAACCCATCATAAATTTACCATCTGGAATGGCGACCATTTCGAGAGTGACATTATTGCCAAGGTTTTCGGTGTAATATCGGGCAAGTTTGGTGTCTTGCTTGATAATTTCGCCATGACGGTTGACAGTGGGTGTTTGATATTCAAAAACCTGAAGGTTTAAGGGAAAACTTTCTTGCGAAAGTTGCAGTTTAACTCCATGAACAATATAGGATTGACTAGCATTAGAAGAAATTTCACCTTTGAGCCAAATGCCAAGCAATTCAGCAAATTCTCTTAATGAGTTATACTGACTTAATTGCGGTCTAAATTCTTCAATGAGACGCTGTAATCTAGCTAATTCCGCCTGTCCATTTTTTCCTCGGTTGACTAAGGCTTGTAGGGCATTAGCAATCTCCTGTTCTGCTTGAGTGCGATGTTCATCTAAATAAACCATTGCTGCCCATTGTTGTGGTTGCAATTGAGCTTGGATATTGGGATGGGTTCGCATTAAATAGGTTACGTAGTCCATCAACAATTGTGCTACAGATTTGAGGCGATTTGCGCCAAATTTCTGCTGAAATTCTGAGTGGTGAAATTTGTCCAATAAATTAGATTCGTACTGCTGGAGTCATGGCGTACAATTCATAGCCGACTGGACGACATAATTGGGACAACAACAAATCCGCTTCCGCTATCCAAGGAACTTCTTCTCTAAGTAAAAATTGGACTCGGATATAATTGACTAATTCGGGAGTCAACACTAAGGGCAAGGCACAGTGACAAGCTAAATATTCATAGGATGGCTCAAATCGTGCCACAAAGCGTTCAATTTGTTGCTTGGCTAATTCTTGCGTTAATTTATCAGATAATGGGTTCATAGAATGGTGTCCATGAGTGTAGAACGCTTTGTACTGAATAAATGCTGAAGTTGTTTGAAAATTAACGAATCTGTGCGATCGCCTGATTTAATCCCTGCGGATCAAGGGGATACATTGGTACTAAATGGGTGATAAATTGGGCAGTAGTTCCTTGCCAGCGTTCCGGGGGCATGGGATTCAACCAAGCAATTAACTTGGTATGCTGTTTAATTTGCCACAAAACTTCAGCAGTGGCCGAAAATCTTTCGGAACGGCGATCTCCCCGCGCTGCTCCCCCATCGCTGACAATTAATACACTGGTATTGCTGTCGCCTGCTGCTAAAATTGACTCAAATAAAACCTTTTCTGTCAAATAAGGGTCTAGATAGATATACTGTGCCGGCAGGTTGTGGAAATAGCCCATGCGCAACTGCTGGATGTTACTTTCGTATTGGGCGGTTTCAACCAAATCCCGCGTAAAGCGGTGAAAGGGAATCATAGAGCCTTCCTGGTCGAGTAAAAGCAGCAAATCAGCGTGATTTTGTTCTCTTCGGCAGTATTTTGGCGCTAAGAAAAATCTTTGTTTGCAGACTTCCGTAATCGTCGCTGTTACATCTAAAACATCCTCTCTACCATCTGCTACCATTCGCCGCAAATACCGCCAGCTATAGACCATATACCGTCGAGAAATGGGATAATAAGCTCGGAAATCCCTATCTTCTGTCTGCTGCTCTAATAAGTTGATGGGGGATTTGACGGGAAGTAAGGATAATTCAGGGGCTGGGTTGAAAGATTCTGTCAGAGCAGAAATTTGCTCCCCAAAAGATGAAGGGGTGGGATTTGGAGTTGACGAAGAAAATTCAGATGATTCTGAGCTACTTTCCGGTGATTTTACTTCCTCTTGGCGTTCTTCTGCACTAATAGCCCGAAAAATCACCTCTAAATGATCCTGTTGTGCTAAGGAATGACACCATAGCGATCGCAAAAGTTTTTTCAGCCCGTTTGCATCTTGAGTTCCCCAACCACCGTCAATGGCTTCTAGCGCCACTAAATATTCATTGACTCCCAAAGAAAACCCATCCCGTCGCAAGCGGTAAAACAGGCGATTCAAGAGAGGGCGGGGGTTAAAGTCACTCATGATGATGCATAATTAGGATTTTGCCAGTCTTGCCGCAATTTAAAGATTAAGTCTCGATAAGGGATGATCTTTTCTTTCTGGAGTTTGTCCACAGGATAGGGATCTGATGTAAAGTGATGTAAAGCAGCCAGCCAATCGAGAAATTCACTAGTTCCAGGGAGTTTAAACAGGCTTTTATCTTCTCGAATCTTTAAAAATTTAGTAATGGCAGCCGTTACTAAATCAGATTTAGGTATTTCAATTTTATCTGTTTTCTGTTTTTGTGCATAGTGAGCATTGACAATTTTTTCTAACTCTTCTAGTTGATTAGGAAATCGCACATAGTGATATAAACAGCGGCGTAAAAATGGAGATGGTAAACTGCCTTTTTCTTTATTACTGGTAATGATAATAATTGGTAGTCGTTCTGGATTGGCTTGAATTTCTTCTCCCGTTTCTCGAATAAAGAATTTCCAAGGCTTTTCTAATATCGAAAGTAAATCATTGGGAAAATCGACATCAGCCTTATCAATTTCATCAATTAACAAAACTGCAGGATAGTCATGGGATTGAAATGCTTTACCTAGAGGTCCTAATTCGCGGTAGTCTTTTGGATTTTGAGGATTTCTGGGTTGTCCAGTTTTAGGATTAATTGATGGGGTTAGGTTTTGGGTTTGGACATCATGCAAACGCAAAATAGCATCATATTCATATAATCCCTCTTGAACTTTCGTAGTTGAGCGAATATCCCAGCGATAAAATGGTAATCCTAATTCATAAGCAAGTGCAACTGCTAATCTAGTTTTACCACATCCCGCTTCCCCTTCAATTAATAGAGGTCTTTGCAGAAAAATTGCCAAATTAACTGCTTCGATTAATTCTTCATCTGCAATATAAGGTTCTAATTCTGTAGGAGAATCAGGATGAGATTTTTTCGGTTGTGCTTTAGGGTCGCATTTGAAGATATATTTAGGAGAATTCATTATGCCTCTATTAATTAATGTAAAGATGTAAAGATTTTTCTAAATTTGAGCAAACTGTAACAGGAATACCAGGATTAGATAATCTATAAATTTTTTTAGCTATTTCTTGACTTTTATCCTTGCGTAATCCATATACTTCTTGCAGCCAATCATTAATATCACGTTCAGTCCAGTTTTGCAACGGTAAATTTAGGATTTTTAGACTATCAAAATCGTTGTGATTACAACAATAACTCAGATGTCCATAAGATTCAGAAGCCATTGAACTTAGAGAAATAAACAAAATAAATTTTACCCAAGAGTAATCCTGAGAAATCTCTTGATGTTTTATGTTTAAGGGACGCCAAAAATACTCAATAAACCAAGATAAAAGTTTATCGTCATTTTCTAGAAGAGAATCCCAGTTGGTAAAATCAAAAAAAACAATACTGTTTCCCTGTACACTGGCACTGATTTGATCAATAATATTCTGAATGTATTCTTGGTCATTAGGATGGGATTCAACTGGCTTAAAATAATCCGCGATCGCATTTAGCAAACTTCGCTCATCGGAAATATCAGGTCTTAATAAGGGGTCGATAGGACAATACTTAAACCTACCATAGCTCTTACTACTAAGAGAGTATTGAATATCTGCTATGCATAAATCTCCTCGCATCAAGGAGGTATTTTGTAGTAAAAATAAAGCCGTTCCTCCTTGACTATTCAAACATTTTTCTAAGATATCATTGACGAGAGTTTTTGCTTCACGAAAGTTAATTTTAGATAAATTTTGAGAAATAGTATGTTGTTGATTAGGTCTAACAGATACAGTATTTTGACTTTCTAATATTTCAATTTGATTTTCTACTTGTTCAAGCTCTTTAAAATATTCTGCTGATTCTTTTTTTAAGTCGTCATATTTAGTTAAGTTTGACGATGAGTAACTCATTTGCTTACTGATTAGATCAATCTTGTCAGTAATTTCATTTTTTTGTTTGTTTAGATTTTGTAATTTTAATTTAATATAATTGACCATCTTTAATTTATATCTTTCTCTAAAAACTAGTAAGTTGTCGTTCAATTTCGTCGAGCATTTGAAAATAAACAGTTACTTGTCTTTCCAAATTTAGATAATTAGATAAATTCGATTCAAAACCCATTTGCTTGCTAACTGCTTCAATATTTCCTTCAAGCTGCTGCTTCTGTTGTTCAAGAAACCTTTTCTTAACAGGTGATAAAACAGGCTTAACTTGCTTTTCTATTGGCTGAATTCGGATAACAATTGACTCCAAATATTGCCAAGCTTTTACTAAAGTTTGCATCGGAATCATAAACGCAACTTTTGCCACTTCTCGCTTGCTATCTGCTGCGACTACCATCCCAACTACTCCCTGTAATTGTTCATCCCAAACTGGAGAACCACTAAATCCCGCTTCAATCGAGTATCCAGTCACCTTAGTATCTTCCAGTTGCATCCACTGTTTAGCATTTTGCTCTGACAAAACCCCAGTAGCCCAAACACCAAAAGAAACTCCCCTCGGACACCCAAACACTTTAAATGGATTCTTTGAAAGATTTTCTGATAAAGTCAGACGAGTAGGTTGGGCAAGAGAGGGAAGGTGTTCAAGCTTTAAAACAGCAATATCTTCAATTGCTGCATTCGCATCTAAATCAGATTCAGGACACCAGTAAACAACCGTCGCTTTGATTTTCTCAGTTGAATCAGCTAGGGGAAAATCAATCCTAATTTCTCCATCAGGAATGTGCGGTATTGAGCTAGAAATTAACAATGCTTGAGCCACAACATGAGCGCAAGTCAAAGCATATTTTTCTGCTACCAGAAAGCCAATACCAACGACTTGTTCTTGATAAAATATCCGAATAATTGATTTTTTATGGTTGGGAAAATCAAGGATATTCATTAACTATTTATCCTCACTATTATTACTCCATTTTAAAGTAATTTCATAGCTAACTTCGCCACCAACAGATGCAAAGATTGCTCCAGCATCTGCAGTCAACTTCAGCCCAAATTTAACCTCCACTTCATCAGCAGGCTGGTTGAGGTCTCGCAATTTAGAGATAATTGCAGATGCCACGGGTTTGATTTTATCTAGGGCTTCTTCAAATGTCTGCTGTGCCTTTAGGACTTGTTCTCCTGATGGAAGGGCAACTCGTTGAATGGCGTTGCTTTCTGGTTCATCGACTTCCACCAGAAATGTTGTTCCATCTGATAGGGAAAATTGAGCTAATTGTTTTTCTTTCATCGTTTGTTGGTAAATACTCGGATTTATGCTCTAATACATCTTGATTATGTAGTTTTTTAGCTTTTAGTGCAATATTTTGCTTGTATCCAGTAGATAATACCAACATAAAAAACTACACCCACTGAGCAGAGTTTTTGGGTATGGGGAAGAAGTTAGCAATGCCTGCCTCAAGCCTCGACCATCCACAGAGCATAGTTCCAGCAGACATCGCTTAGTACAATGGCGATGCCTGCTTGGGCTACAGCGATGGCGATGCCCAAC
>CAVYXS010000056.1:0-81323 GCA_963772205.1 uncultured cyanobacterium | reverse complement strand
GAACCGCTTGCAGACTTGATGACGATAATATATGTTGCACTCCAGCCAGGAGTAAAAATACATATCGCATCACTAGCTGTACTATCATCTCCCGCTAATATATTTCCGTTTGCATCTGCAACATAAAGATCTAAATCTACTCCGGGAATAGCATTCTCAACATAAAATCTGTAAGTAATTCCCGCTCTTAATTCTATGGTGTAAGATTCAATTTCTCCGGTGTTAAGATTCCCATAACCAACTAAAGCCATGAATTTATCTCCTTGGCTAAATAAAATACTTTAATAAAGCGGTTACATCTACTAATCAGTGAATGTGTTTTTATTCTACGTAATATGTTTGTTTTTTTTTACAACACAATATACTTATAAATAAAAAAAATACTTCTTTATAATCTATTATATTTCTCTTGAAAATACAAAAAATATTTATTGGTAAAGCTTGATAAATAGTGCCAATGTTGACACATTTCCACAAAAATAAAGGTAGAAAATTTAGGTAATACTAGGGCGGTAATAGGGGTAGAATCGCAGTAAATAGACTACCCGTTCGGGCGAATGCCGTGCTAACCTACTTTGGATCTGTGGTTTAATTACCAAGGTCGTTTTACCCGCTCAGTGATTGAACGGACTCAAATTCGCTTATTGGTTTACGATGAGGAACAGGAGGTGATTGTGCGATGGCTGTAGAGCAATATCGGCAAATTGTACAACAATTAATTTTAGAACGGGCGCAAAGGCGATCGCCTGTAGAAGAAATAGAAACACAAGCTATTCTAGATACTGAGCGCGACCATTACCTTTTGCTACATACAGGATGGCGAGATAATCGTCGGACACATGGATGCAGTCTGCATCTTGATATCAAAGACGGGAAAATTTGGATTCAACATGATGGCACAGAGGTGGGAATTGCTACACATCTGCTCGAAATGGGTGTACCCAAAGATGATATAGTTTTGGCGTTTCACTCCCCCTACATGCGCCAATTTACAGAATTTGCCACCAGTTGAAAAATTGCCATCACCTTGCTGGAAAATAGAGGCTAGGGGCGAAGGAGGAGGGGGAGATGAGGAAGTAATTTTCCCATGCCCCATGCCCCATGCCCTATGCCCAATGACGCCACAAAATTCCGACGCAAGGCGACAGGAACGCAGTGGCTCCCCCATACCCCAATCCCTCTAATATGCTGAACTTCCTCAATCCCCTGTTAAATCGCCATCCAGAGCGAGTCAATGCCAACGTAGAAATCTATACTTGGCAAACTTGTCCTTATTGCATCCGTGCCAAGTTGCTGTTGTGGTGGAAAGGTGTCAAATTCACTGAATACAAAATTGACGGTGATGAAGCAGCCAGATCAAAAATGGCAGAACGAGCCAATGCACGCCGCTCGGTACCGCAGATTTTCATCAACAACCAACATATCGGCGGCTGTGATGACCTTTATCTGTTAGATACTAAAGGTCAACTTGACCCAATTTTAGCTCAAGCAGCCGTTTAGAAATCAACCTACAGCATTTTTCAGGTAAATGAAGTACACAGGTAGGGGCACGGCAATGCCGTGCCCTTACAATAATCTGTACTCACTCACGAATTTGCCATCTGCTCTAATTATGAATTATCAATTTTGAAAATTTGACCGTAATGTAATATTTGTCACTTAAACTCGTGGATTTTCAGTCTACGGACTACTTAAAATATTTTAGCAATAATTATTATGTTAATTGAAGACAAACAATACCTCATACATAGGCAATGGATGAGTCGTGCCCTCGAATTGGCACAAGCTGCAGGTGAAGCAGGTGAAATCCCTGTAGGTGCGGTAATTATTGATTCGTCAGGTAATGTGGTAGCCGAGGGTGAAAACCGCAAAGAACGTGATAAAGACCCCACCGCTCATGCAGAAATTATCGCTATGAGGACAGCTGCTAAAAATTTGCAGAGTTGGCGTCTTCATCAATGCACTCTATACGTAACTTTAGAACCATGCCCAATGTGTGCGGGTGCGATCGTCCAAGCCCGTATAGGATTGTTGGTATATGGAGTAGATGATACAAAAACTGGTGCAGTTCGTACGGTTGCAAATATTCCCGATAGTGCTGCTTCTAATCACCGCCTACGAGTCATCGGTGGCATTTTAGAATCTGTCTGTCGTCAGCAGCTGCAAGCTTGGTTTGTTACTAGGCGCTCTCAGCGAAATTAACGGACAGAGGTGAAAGTGTCCAACAGGTATAACACAAGTCACGGAAGAAAATCTACGGTGTAACTAATCAAGCTTTCGTTAAATTTTACCCGACTATCTGCAGCCACCGTCATGATGGAATTTTACTCTGCCGACAATACCTGCCAAGAAAAACCAGCAAATACCCCAGTACCAAGAAATTCTCACGTGTCCACTACTACCTCACGGGTTTCTCCTTGGTTGAGTCCTTTAGCGTATCTCTTAGGGCGTCACTTCCTTCTACCATTATTCTTTCGTCGGATTAAAATTATCGGACAAGAACATATCCCTACCACTGGTCCGGTGATTCTTGCGCCTACCCATCGGGCGCGTTGGGATGCCTTACTTGTACCCTATGCGGCGGTAGGTTGTATCACAGGTAAAGACCTGAGGTTTATGGTGACAATTACTGAATGTCAAGGATTGCAAGGTTGGTTCGTGCGCCGTTTAGGGGGCTTTCCTGTAGATACTAAACATCCCTCAATTACCACCTTGCGACACGGTGTTGAACTACTTCAGCAGAAAAAAACCCTCGTGATTTTTCCCGAAGGTGGAATTTATCGTGATGGTGAAGTTCACCCATTGAAGCCGGGAATTGCGCGTCTGGCTTTAGCAGCTGAATCCAGTCAGCCCGGACTGGGAGTGACAGTTATACCCATTAGCATCAATTACAGCCGACGTTATCCTAACTGGGGTACAGATGTTTGTATTCACATCGCTCCGCCAATCAAAGCCATAGATTACACCAATGGCTGTGTGAAACACAATGCCAAGCTGCTGACAGCTGATTTAGCGCAGGTTTTGCAACAGTTAAGCGATCAAGAATCAGAAATCTCCAGTCAAGCATTTGCAGAAATTCCCAACTCTTAAATTTTGTCAGTTGTCCTTGACTAATAACTATGAATTACATTCCCAAATTTAATGACCAGCTATTCAGTTTACCGATATCTTGTAATGCATAATCTATGACCCATAATTGCCAACGTCCTTTAGCTGACAAGGATAGTAGCTGTTTGAGAGATGGGTGCGATCGCACTGTGTAAGTTATTTGTAAATCTGTACGCCGTCCTAAGGTGCGATTTTGCAACAACACACTTTGATTATTCGGGGCTATTAAATAAATTTCTAAATCACCTAAAAAATCATGGGTAATATTCACAGTTACTTGAATATCTTGGACTGGACTACCATCCGCAATGGCGATCGCACTTTTGATTCCCTTTCGGTCATTATCAGGAATCCCTACTTGATTTTTATTCTCTCCCCCAATTTGCTTTGTGCCAGTTGCAGCAACTGAACGCATCTGTTGTGCTAATTGCATTGCATTAGCTGCATTTATCTTGCCATAACCAAACCATTGGGAATGGCCATTACTATCGTAAGTACCTTGACGCAAACCCAGTTGGGGGTCAGGATTTGGGTCTACTATTTTATCAGCCGACTCTTGCAAAATCCGTTTGACTTGCAGGGCTGTTAAGTTAGGATTTGCTGACAAAACCAACGCCGCCACGCCTGCAACCACAGGAGTCGCACTGGAAGTACCACCAAAGTTATTGGTAAAGTTGCCAGGATCATAACCGGCGGCGCCACTTGGTCGGTAGTCAAGATTCCTAATCCAGCGGTGGAAGTTGCGATCGCCGGTTGGGTTTCCATAAAACCGCTATCTTGAAACCACATACCCGGTGGAGCATTATTACTAGGGGCACAAACCGAAATGTTAACTCCCCAATTACTATAAGCAGCTTTTTTATTTAAACTTGTGGAAGCTGCCACAGCAATTACATCTGGATGTACCGTAAAACCACTGAGCCATTCTGTATTACCTGCTAACATATTTTTTGGCCAATTCCGCTCAAAGACAGTACCGTCAATTGGGCGGTTGGCATTGCCGGCAGCAAACACAATCACGCAGCCTTTACCATTGCGTCCTTCGGTGGCGGCACGGCTGATAGCGGCGCGTTGGCGCAAAGACAGCGGGAAATAAACAGCGGATGCTCCCCAGCTGCAAGAAATAACACTAGCTCCTTTGGCGATCGCCCAGTTAAATATGTCTTCAATTGATTCATCATCCAAAAACCCAGTAGTCCGAATTGGCATCAACGCGCAACCAGGGGCTACTCCGACAATTCCGGTACCATTTTCTTCCGCAACGGCTAGCCCTGCACAAGCAGTACCATGACTAGTTTCTTTGTCACTAGGTAAGGGTAAAAAGTCATTTTCCTTCAAATCTCTGGGGGCGACAATTTTCCCACTACCTTGAAAATCTGGGTGGTTCAAATCAAAGGAATCATCAACTATAGCCACAACCACCGAACGTACACCGCGAGTGATATCCCAAGCTTTTTCTACAGAAATATGAGAACCTACCGCCAACAGATTACCGCCATTGTTGTTTAGATACCATTGCTGAGGATATAGGGGGTCACGGGGTTTATAATGGGGTTCCTGTTGCACGAGAATGTTAGGTTCCGCTACTAACACCTCTGGAAGTCCTTGCAACTGGTTGGCAATTTTGATGGGATTTTCGGTTGCTTGCTTGCTGACAAGAAATACGAACGTATTAGGTAGACCAAGGACTGGTTTTTCCTGGACTAAGTTAAAAGCACTTGTGATGGCATTAATTCTGCCAGGGTCAACCTCAGGGGTAAATTGAATTGTGATTTGGTTACTGAGATAAACTAAAGTCCCCGGATTATCTTTAATTTTGTAAATATGACTCGCAAAGGCAACATTTTCAGCAGCCCGCGCTTGGGACATGGCCACATCTAATTGGTTGGGTGCAACTGTGAAAACTTCTAGCTGCGCTTGAGGAATACTCCGGCGCCAAACGCCCAACTAATCTGGGATAATTGTTGAGAAGTTACATTTGTCGCTGGGCGAACCGTGAAACAATCTAAAGCTTTTTCTAAAATCAGTTCTTGACCACCGCGTTGTAAAATCAATCCCAGGTTGCTGCCTGGTATACCCGGATTAGCAAAATCAGGAGATAGACTATTGTTCATAGGCGCAATTTAGCTACTATCCAGCAGCTATGGGAACTCTCATAAAACAATTTTTAGTCTAAATCAAAGAAGCTTAGTATGTTGCTTTGCTTTGTCAAAGACAGAAACAGAGTTAAGATACCCGAAGTTTACGTTTCTATACTGTATAGTCGTCGTCGCACCCATTGATCCCATGAACTTTGCTACAGATGTTCCCTTAATTCGCTTCACTGGCTTATCACTGATAGTAGCCCTTAGCCTGCTATCGCCCGTTTATGCCGAGAAACCAAAGCCACCAAGCACTAATATCCAATCACCACAGCCTATAGACCCCAACGATCCCAATACCCTCCGTCCTACAGCCGAAAATAACAGTTTGTTGAGTGTTGAAGGTGGTCAACGTCTCCTCAAAGAGGCAGATAATGCCGTTTCTGCCCAAAAATATGATGTCGCTGCCAAAAAACTTCAAGAAGCACGTCAAGTTTTTAATCAGCTATCCAATTTTTATCAAGATCTTAACTCAAGTTTTTCTGGAATTGACAACAGAGTTTCTGATTCTCAGCGAAAAAAGGCTCTAGATACCGCCCAACTGCGCGATGAAAGTACCTATCGGCTAGCACTAGTACATCGGGCGCTCAATCAACCAGAATTAGCTGTGCCGTTGTTGGTGCAAATTATCAAAAGTCAAAATCCGACGCGGGAATTAGGTAAGAAAGCTTATCAACAGCTATTGGAGTTGGGTTTTGTTGATGCTCCCTATCCTAGACAAGGTGGTAACTCATCTTCCTCATCCCAAAAATAATCCCACTCCCTCACTTACAAACTCACAAACTCCCGCTTTGCCAAAACTTGTACTTGGCAAAGTTCTTGCTATATATTCGGTTAATAATAGAAAAGAAGTTTTTTCAGGAATTGCGATGATTACTCCGCAGCAGGTTGAGGAAATGATCAAAGCGGAACTGCCAGACGCCCAGATTCAGGTAAAAGATTTGACTGGTGGCGGTGACCATTATCAGGTAACAGTAGTTTCATCGCATTTTGCAGATAAGGGACTGGTACAACAACACCAGTTAGTTTATGGTGCGGTGCAGGAAGCTATGTCCACTGAAGCTATCCATGCTTTGGCAGTAAAAACCTATACTCCTGAAGAATGGCAAGCAACTGCCGCTTCATAAAGTAAAGAGTTACTCGTTTTGAGTTATTAGTTATGAATTGTCAAAAGTGCTGAGTAATGAGTGCTGAGTTGAAGAATTGTTGTAGTAGTCTGTCAAGTTGAAATTGATGGGTAAATAATTCCGTAGTCAGCACTACCCTGCGGCTTGGAGCGTAGCAGTATAGTGCTCATAAAATCAGGACTAAAGTCCTGACTACGAAACCCTCAAAACTAAATTGACAAAGTAGTAGTAGGGTAGTAGAGAAGCAAGATTTTGTTTCTACTACTCCCCATTCCTCACTCCTGACTCAGCACGGGTTAAACGCCCCG
Organism: uncultured cyanobacterium; assembly: GCA_963772205.1. GTDB lineage: Bacteria > Cyanobacteriota > Cyanobacteriia > Cyanobacteriales > Nostocaceae > Gloeotrichia. The sequence goes on along the minus strand of CAVYXS010000056.1, from coordinate 74,639 downwards.
CGAACAGCACTCCCCACTACTCAAGCCTCACTCTTGAATGCAAACAAGGAAACAAAAATTATGACACCAGAACTCAAAGAAAAAATTGACACGTTGGTAACAAAAAACAAGATTTTAATTTTCATGAAAGGAACCAAGTTGATGCCTCAATGTGGTTTCTCTAACAACGCTGTGCAGATTCTCAATACATTTGGTGTTCCTTTTGAGACTGTTGACGTACTAGCAGACCCTGAAATTCGCCAAGGAATTAAAGAATATTCCAACTGGCCGACAATTCCCCAAGTGTATATTGATGGTAAATTTATTGGCGGTTCCGACATCCTCATTGAACTGTATCAAAAAGGCAAATTGCAAGAATTAGTAACAGTTGCCATAGCTTCATAGAATGTCGGCGGGAATCTCCAACTCAAGGTGGTTTCAGAGGTTCCTCGCCGCCGACATGGGGCATAGTCCAAACAGGGCATCGGTTGATTCTTCCCCATGCCCTAGGAATTTTAGATTTTAGATTTTAGATTTTAGATTGAAGTCTAATCCAAAATTGCCAATCCAAAATCCAAAATTGAATTGCCCCATACCCAAAAACACCTTTTTCGCTCATATGCAAATAAAGTGTTTTTTGTCAAGTTTAAGTAAAAAAAATTAACTTGATTTTTTTGTTGAACTTTACCCTCAAGTGTGAAAATACACAACAAAATCACATAAGTTGAGTTAAATTATTTACAACTTGATATCCAGGGTTAAATTTTTATGCCAAATAGAAATCACAATAGTATCGACATAGACGACTGGGCATACATAATCACAGTCCTTTCAGGACCATTTAGCTTGATTATTGCAGCCCTACTGGCTTTAATTGCCGCATTTCTCCCCGGATCAACCGAACCAGGCTGATCGCTCCAAGGATTTAATGCAGTTTGCGACTTTATTATTTGGTGGTGGTGCTGCTGTGACTGGGACAACTCAACCGAGGCGAAGAAGCGTCAGCAATAATGTCAATTTTGAAGACACAAGTCCACCTGACACAAATAATATTGCTAGCGCTAATTCTGCTAGCCAACCACAACAACCAATTGACAATTCACAACCAACTCAAGCCCCTTCAGAAGTTTTACAGCCTTTAGAAGTGAGGGAAAAATAATGTCGTCGCCTAGTCCGACTTTGTGCGCTGAGGAATCCGGGTTAAAGCAGAGGCAGCTGAGTTAAAAATCCCCTCAGTCGAATTGTCAAAACCAAAACAGGGCTGAGGGGATACTTTTTATCGAGACAATATCTTCAAAATTTCACACCAATCCAAATCTTGCTCAATGGCAGATAATATGTTATAATGATCTGCGTCTCTGAGCGAGTTACGATCAATGACCGAGTTTAAGGCATTAGTAGTAACCGTGTTGTTTTTCTGGTTCTGGTTGTGTCATGGCAAAGTTAGATGCATCGTACAAGTAGCGGCTTGCTTCCTCTTCAAGGCGATGAATCAGAAACGGTTCAATAGCGTTTCCATGTCGCAGCGCGGCTAGATATCCATCCAAATACATCCGCATATCATCCATGCGATAACCGCGATTCCATAGCTCGACGAAGGCGTCGGTAATTCTTTGGTAATAGCGGATGGTTTGTGTGTCTTGGAGCATAACTGCTGTATTAATCTCTTTGGAATGAGAATTGTAAATGATTCTGGCTCAAATGTGAAGTACCCCTTCTCAGTTGGCTTCAACTCGAAGCCAATTTATCTACTTTGGGCAACATCCTCCCAGCAGCTACAAGGTATTCTGATCCTATTCCACAAAAAGCAGAATATTATTAAGCAGTTAGTGAAGTTTATGATTTTTTTTGTCAATATCCCCATGCTATTGACGGATGTAGACATTGCAGTCTGCAACACGCAATTTGCTTTCACCATAAAGCGGAAAGTTAGATTTGGCGAGGTTTAGGTAGCTTGTTTGGTGATACTGTTTTGGCGAATTCCCTCCTGTGAGGAGTAGGATGTTTAAGCAGAAGTTATTTCGATAAGTCTAACAAAAATTTAAGAATATTACTAATCGGCTGTGGGCAAAGCATAACTTAAACTTTTTGCCCCTTTTTCTATAAGAAAATGTAAAGATAAAAGCAATTGGAGTAACAAAGACTACAAAACCTTGAGCATGGGCTTGTTAATTTGAAAGTCATCGACGCTAAGGGATCTTGCCACCGTGGGTTCGGTTTGTATTGAAATCGTTGAGGGGAATCCCCATTTAAGGTCGTTGCTGGGTTGGCATTTGCAGCAGTTGGAATACCGCGTGCATCAAGCTGCCAGCATTTATCAAGCAAGGGAAGTGTTTTTAAGCCAGCAACCGACACTGGTAATTCTCGATGCCGATTTACCGGATGGTGATGGTATTGAGTTTTGCCGTTGGCTGCACCGTCAGCAACAACCTTTGATCTTGATGCTATCTGCTCGCAGTAACGAAGCCGATATTGTCGCCGGCTTGAAGGCGGGAGCAGATGACTACTTGAGCAAACCTTTTGGGATGCAAGAGTTTCTTGCACGGGTAGAAGCGCTAATTCGCCGCAACCGCACACCTGTGGCGCCAGCTTATTTAGATTATGGCGCTTTGCAAATTGATTTAGTGCAACGTCGTGTGCGCTTTCAAGGGGAATTTATCGATTTAACGCCCCAAGAGTTCAGCTTACTCTACGTTTTAGCACAAGCAGGAGGTTTACCCCTATCTAGATCAGAATTGCTGCGTCGCGCTTGGCCTGACGCCATCGATAACCCCCGCACCATTGACACCCATGTTTTATCGCTACGAAAAAAGTTGAACTTGATCCCCGACAACCCAGTTTGATTCAAACTATTCGCAATGTGGGATATCGATTTAACATGGAAATTTTGAATACTAACATTCCCCAATCACAAACAAAGTTACCTAAAGAGAGATTTACTAATTCACGGTCAACCTTAAGTACTCAACGGTCATAGAGGATGGGGAGAATGCCTATTGCCTAACTCCACTCTTCAGCGTCTTGTGCTTCTGTGTGAATCAAGCTAGCTCTTAATTTAACCCAGTTTATATCAGAGGCTGTTTGATCTGCCAACAACTGACCTTGCTGTAGGTGCAACAGTCGGGTGCAAAATATCTGTGCTAGGTCTAGCTGGTGGTTTACCATCAAAATTGTGGTGTGATCAGTGCGAGCCAGCTGGGTTAAAACTTCCATCAGTTGGGAAGCTCTACCGACATCTAGGGCAGAGGTTGGCTCGTCTAATAGTAGTATTTGAGGTTGGATGACTAAAGCACGAGCGATCGCTACTAGTTGTCGCTGTCCACTCGAAAGTTGTACTTCAGTTTTTCCTAACCAGTCAGTGGGAATGTGCAGTTGTTCTATGTAATGGCTGACTCGTTGCTGAATTGTCTGTTTGGGTAAACTACGCAAAACTAATGGATAAGCTATAGCTTGTTGAACTGTCATCCCCAACAGCTTTGTTTCTTGTAAGACTAGTGTCACATCTTGGCGTAACTGGATAATCGGAATTTGCTGATATTCCTGATTTTCTAAATAAATTTTGCCGCTAGTAGGTTCACTTAGGCGATTGATGAGGCGTAATAAGGCAGTTTTACCAGCGCCAGATGGACCTACAATGGCAATGCATTCACCGGAGAATACCTCAAAGGAAATATCCTGCAATATGGGGTATCCTTGGTGATTACCCTTCAGCTTTGTATATAGATTAATTTGCTCTAGCCGTAGTTGGTTTTTTGCTTTGTCATTTGTCATTGTATGCAGTTGTAGGGGCACGGCACTGCCCATTGGTGTCAACTTAAGTTCAAACGCTATCCCACAAGTCTTTTACCCCCCTTAATCCCCCCGATGTCTTGGGGGGAAACAGGCAATTTAGTTCCCTCCCCTTTCCAAGGGGAGGGTTAGGGTAGCGTGTTGACACCACTGGGCACTGCCGTGCCCTACAATATATAATTATGTGCTTTAAATCAATCAAAATTGCTGTAAGTTACTCTGAGCTAAAGCTGTGGTGATAGTCCAAGCGTCTATTAACAGCAGCAATAGGGTAAATATCAGTAAAATCAAATACATCCACGGTTGGGCTAAGGGGCGAACATCTGTGGTATCAATGCCGGTTTTAGCTTGTACTTGCTTTACCAGTTGGGTAAATCCGGCGACACGCATGGGGAGTAAATATGCTTGTCCCTCGTGGCTGAGGAAATAATAAACGATACCTCCTTGACCTGTGGTACGAGGTTTTAATTCTTTTATTTGTGACCAAGATAAAGACCAACCTTTACGAAAAAAGCGCGGAACCCAGGTGGGATAAGTGACTTGAATTCCCTGATCATCTAAAATTACCCGTTCTGTCAACACAGCATATAAAGCAACTAAGCCGATGGTAATTCCTACCCACAATAAGGCTGGTGGTATGGGTGCGGCTGTTACTTGGGACAAAAAAGGTAATGGGAGGGTGAGTGCTAGATAGAGACTCAATAGGGTAATCCGAATTAAGGGAGATAGGCGAAAAATCGAGATGTTGGCTGAGTTGGCTGTCACGGTTCAATCTGGTTCAACAACTATTCTTTTAGCACAAACAAGCCTAAACGACTAAAGTTCTCCTGGGAATTAGTTCCAGAGATTTTAGATTTTGTTACATAGCTTTGTTTTTGATCGCCGACTTACTGAGTTTGCGAATCTCGCTTTGTGCAATGGTTACGCAATCTTTCAGGGCTTGTTCACTACATAATGTTTTCGCTTGTTGAAAATCGGCGATCGCTTTTGGTTTATTCGACAAATCACGGTAGACAAGTCCGCGACTGTAGTAAATTAAGCCACTCTTAGGCGTTAATTTGATGGCTGCAGTCAAATCGGCGATCGCTCCTTCTTTATCTCCTTTTTTAGCCTTTTCCAACCCTTGGTGATAAAGTGCTGTTGCTGGTGGCTCCTGATTGAAAAAATTGTAGGTCACAAAACCTACTACAATTAATGCACTGACCCCGGCAAACATCGCCCACCGTGGCTTGTGAAGTGGATTCACGACACTAATAACTGGTGCGGGGTTGGCAGATAGTGTACCAACTTTCCCCAAAGCAATTAGTACTTCACTAGCTGACTGATAGCGTTGATTAGGGTCAGAATGTACCATTTTATCAATCACGTTGGACAAAGCTGGACTCACCTGTACTCGGTTGTGCCAGAGGATTTGATTTTTTTGAGGACTATGAGGATTTCGCAATTGGGATAATTCACCACTATCTAACCCGGAAAGTGCTTGGATAGCAATCATTCCCAAAGCATAAATATCACTATTAAATTTTGGATGTCCCTGAAGTTGTTCTATGGGTATATATTGCTCTGCACCCACAACTACACTAGATGGTAATTGTCCTTGCGATGTTTCAGTACCAATTTCTTTCACCCCTCCAAAGTCAATCAAAATTAACTTATGATCAGCGGAGCGTCTGATTAAATTATTAGGTTTAATATCCTGGTGAATTACACCTTGACCATGTATAAATACCAAGATTTCTAAAATTTCTGTCAACAGTCGAATCACTTGGTATTCATTCCACGGTTGACCTGGTAAAATTTCCTGGTTTAAAGGATAACCATCAATAAATTGTTGAACTAAGTAGAATTCTTCATTTTCTGCAAATTCTGCTAACAAGGTAGGAATTTTATCGTGTTTTCCTAACTTTTCTAAGATTTCTGCTTCTTGTTTAAATAAGCGCCGAGCAACTTCCAGATTTTGAGTATCAAAACTAGAGTAGGTCAGTTGTTTAATCACACAGGTGGGATGACTAGGAGACTGAAAATCTTTTGCTAAAAAGGTTTTCCCAAAAGCGTCTCCACCCAATACTTGGATAATTTCATAACGTCCGCTCAAGAGTTGACCGTTCATGGTAATGTAAACGCCAATTTTCAGTAAATTTTATCACTCTCAATATTTGAGAAATTGAGTTTATATACTTAAAAAAATGGCGATTATACCAAAATCACACAGGACTTACGCAACTGGCAGATTATTTTAAGTTCGTAGGGTGGACTTTAGTCCTCAAAGTAGCACTAAAGTGCTGACTACAAACCTTTAATGATTGACGCCGAATTACTTAAGCTCGTAGTGTGGACTTTAGTCCTCAAAGTAGCACTAAAGTGCTGACTACAAACCTTTAATGATTGACGCCGAATTACTTAAGCTCGTAGTGTGGACTTTAGTCCTCAAAGTAGAACTAAAGTGCTGACTACAAACCTTTAATGATTGACGCCGAATTACTTAGAGGCGATAACTAGCACTAAAGTACAAGCCATCGTCTTGAAGATTGTTACCTCGATCTGACAACGTAACTAGGGGAAGTCCATAGTCTAAACGCAAATTCAAATTTGGTAACGGTTTCCATAAAATTCCTAGTCCTAAACCCGCTATAAACCTCTGGCTTTGAATGAGGTTGGGGTTGTTATCAACGTTCCAAACTAATCCTAAATCAAAAAAGGGTGCGGCTTGTAATAAATCTTTGCCGTCCCTATCTCGTTGTAGAGTAATCCGGTCTTCTAGAGAAAATCTTAATCCATTATCACCCGCCCGCACATTTTGCCGATAGCCACGTACTGATTGACCACCACCAATGACAAACTGTTGGGAAGGTAACAAACCATCGGGTGTGAGTTGCAGATCTAGTTGGGCGATGAAGAAATTATCTGTAGTCAAACGTTGCTGTCGTTGTACTTGAAATAGCCAACTGAAAAAACGACCATCAGGTTTAGGTGCTGGGTTGATGGTGGCTTCAAAGGCGTCAATACCGAAGCTAAATTGCGATCGCAATCCCCAAGAGCCGCTGACATCTCGGTTGATATAATCTTGAGTAAATTTGATTGTCCGGGTTTGGCTATTACCGTTGATGTCAGCCCAATACCAAAGGGAGTGGGGCCTGCGAAAGTAAATGTTTGACCATTCTGCAAACTAAAGCCTAATGATAAGGCAAATTCTTCTTGGAGCGATCGCACTAGTGGTTGACGGTAAGTAATTTCATACAAATAGGATTCTCCGTGAATGTCGAAAATGTCGAAAGGTGGTTGGACTACTTTGACTGAGTTAATCGCCGTTCTTAATTGCAAGGTACCATTCATCAGGTTTAGGGGCACCTGATAACTAAAGTCGTAAAGATTTGATCCGCCTTCAGTCGTAGAAAAGTAATAAGAAGCACTCAGTTGATCGCCCCAGCCTGTGAGGTTCCGATAAACCGCACCTACCCCCAATCGTTCGGAACCAAGGCTAGGCGGAGAATAATTATCTGCACTCACGCCTAGTTCAAATGCTGGAGCTTCTGTAACTTTTACTATGACAATACTTTGACCACGGTTGGTACCAGGGCGGATACTGGCTTCAACTTTTTTAAATAACGGGTCAATTTGTAGTAACCTTAACTGTTCTTCTAGTTGATTTTGCGAAAAAGGCTTACCAGCACCTAAAGCAATCCGCGATCGCACATACTCAGGATTGATATGTTTTGTGGGTGGATCAATTTTAATCTCTTCGATGCTGCCTTCAATCACCTGAATCGGGACAATTCCGTCTTTAATTCCTGACTCGTCTACAGTCGCTATTGATGTGATGTAGCCTTGTGCAAAATACCATCCAGTAATTTGATCGGCAAGAGTTCGCAGTTTTGCTAAATCCACTGTTTGTCCTTCAACACTTTTAATCAGATTGTTGAGTTTTTGGGAGTTAGGAAAACTAGTACCTACCAGCTTAATTTTTTTAACTGCTATTTGCTGAGAATCTACTGTTGGTGAGACAAATTGCGTTGTCACTCCTTGAGGTGAATCATTTTTATCACCTTCTGGGTTCCCGGCTATTGTCGATGTCTCCACTATTGGCGGGGGAAATGCAGTTGTCTTCAAAGGTGATAATTCTGTTGATGGCGTGAAGACGTAATTTGTGGCGATTTCTCCTTCTACCCTTGTGTTAACCTCTATCTCTGATGCCAACTTGCTGTCACCATAACTTGGGTATGTATAACCAAGTAAAGCAAGACTGGGTATTAATAACACAGCACCCAAAAAGTTACGCAGTAATGAAAGGCACATATTCCCTGAATAAGTAAGAAAATACTTAAAATAAATTTCACCACCAATCTTAAACAATATGTAATAAAACGTACATTGATCTAATTATTTTTATTGCGAGTCGGCGGGAAACTCTCTCCCCTTGAGTGGGTGGGTTTTTATATATCTATATAGTTGTGTAACCAATTAAAAATGAATTATGCCCAATATAGATATTTTGTGCATTTAAAAATATTATGTATTTTTTTTATCGGAAAATTTTTAAGTAATTATGGCGACTTTGTTTTTTTGATATGTATAATTTAGAGATACAGTATGTTCTCCAGTAAAAGCGATTGAAATACTGTATTCATAAATATCTGGAGGATTCCAGAGCTTGAGATGGTTTGAAGCAAATTTTTGTTAAAAAGTATTACAAAACACGAAAAACAGCAAATTTTACCTGTTTCTAGAAAACATAGGATTGGTATAAGGAGGAATCTAGGCAATGTTAAATCGATATTTAGTACCCAGTTGTTTAGTGGGTATAGCAATGCTGACGGTAGTAATTCCCACCCTCGCACCAAAGATAGTACAACCAATAGCATCTGTGCAGGCGGCTGAAACAAGTCCAGAATTACAGCCAAAGGAAATAGCGGCGATCGCCAAAGCGACTGTAGTTAGGATTGAAGCTAGCAATGGTGTCGCTGGTTCGGGAGTAATTAGCAGTGTTTATCAGGAAGGAGGAAAGAATGTTTATGTCGTATTGACAGCAAAGAATCTAGTGCAGGATAAAAATGTTAAATATAACATCATCACGCCAGTTCCCCAAGATAGCAAAGAGGGGAGACGCTTGCAAATCACGATTTCCGCAGACAAGGATATTGAAGAATTACCAGATGGAAATTTAGCGATTGTGCGGTTTCGGACTTATCACACTTATCAAACAGCCCAACTGATTGGATCAGATGAAGCAGATCAACCCGGTTTGTATGTAGCTGGATTTCCCAACCTTCCACAAGGGAATAACAAGCGTGTCTTTCATGCTACCCAGTTCAGGAAAAAAGATAAATCACAGACTTACAGTGACTTATCTGCAGACTATAATTTTGCTGGTGTCATTGGCGGACCAGTTTTTGATGGATCTGGACGGGTGATGAACATTTATGGCACAACCAATAATCAACAAAAGGCTATTGGTAAAAGAAGAGGATTTAGTTTCCTGCGTAATTATCCTAAGTTGCGTATTAGATTAAGTAGCACACCGCCGCTGTTAACTCTTTCCCTGAGAGATCCCATACCATTGAATGTCACTGAAGAAATCAAACCAACAGACATTGACGTTGTTAATGAATAGCCTCTTAATTGACAGCCTATTTTTAGGTATTCTTTAGGCTGATATTTGCGCTGTCTAGGTTTGTTCAAAGTTGAAATAAAGGAGTACATAAGTACTCCTTTTCTAGCAAATTTTCTATTGTCAATCCTCCCTCCAGATAACCTGATGGGAGAAATTTTTGGGTGCTATTTTACCGAGGAATTGTATGAAAAGCTTCAGGAAAAAAAATAATTTATTATTAGTAATTATTACTAGTGTGATCGCTCAATTCATTGGTTTAGAAATGAGTGCGATCGCGCCTGCACAAGGGCAATCAATTACACCAGCTAATACCAATGACACAAACACCACAGTCATCCTCAATAATGGTACTTATACTATCAATGGAGGCCAGACTTCACCTTCAGGCACAAACTTATTTCATAGCTTCCAAATATTTAATTTAAATAAAGGCGAAACCGCCAATTTTAATGCTACCGCCAATATCCTGAATATTTTAGGCAGGGTTGTAGGTGGAGATGCTTCCATAATTAATGGAATCATTCAAGTTAGTGGTAGTAACGCCAACCTATATTTAATCAATCCGGCGGGTATTGTCTTTGGTGCTAATGCTAGTTTAAACGTCAACGCCAGCTTTGCGGCTACCACTGCTACAGGTATTAATTTTAGTAATGGTATCTTTAACGCTGAAGGTGTTAACAATTATGCGAATTTAGATGGCAATCCTACTGGGTTTAATTTTGCTAATCTACAAACAGGTAGTATTCTGAATTTAGCGGATTTAAAACTAACAAATTCAAATCAAACCCTGAGTTTAATAGGTGGAACCGTTGTCAGTAGTGGCACAATATCAGCACCACAAGGCAACATTATTATTGCCAGTATTGAAGGGGGAAAATTCTTACGCATCAGTCAACCAGGTAACCTCCTCAGCCTAGAAATTGCCACACCACAAACTACATCCATCACCCCTGTCACCTTAGCAAAACTACTAACAGGTTCCGAGCCAAACCTTACAGATAATAATGGTCAAGTAAGCTTAACTGATTCTGGCATCAATATCAATGCAGGAGATGTAGTAGCACCCTCAGTTATAGATGCCCAAAATGCCAATTTATTCGCAGCAAACAAACTGATTGTAAATAGCCCACTCTCTACTAATGGAAACTTAAACCTGCAAACCCAAAATAACAATGATATTATTGTTAACGGAGATGTGATCACAACTGGCGGCAATATTTCATTAACAGGCAACGTTTTACTCAACAGTGATGCTATTTTTTCCAGCAATGACAAAGATATAACTTTTAATAGTACAGTTAATGGAGGAAAGAATTTAACTCTCAATGCTGGCACAGGAAATCTGACTTTTAGAGGATGTTTTAAAAGTGGGGGGCTAGTGTAAGAAAGCTCACAAGGCGTATGCTGAATTTTGTAGAAACCAGCACCCTGTGAGCGAATGACTAAAGCATACCGTAGCAATCTGACCTGGGAACAGTGGGAATTAATAGCAGATCTTTTCCCAGAAGCAAAGCCAGGCGGTCGTCCCCGAAAATTAGCATTATTTGCAATAGTGAATGCGATTCTCTATATTCTGTGTGAAGGATGTACATGGCGAGGGCCTACCAGCAGATTTTCCCCCGTGGTCAACGGTTTATGGTTATTTTTGGAGATGGAGTAAAGATGGTACATGGCTTAAGGTACATGACCAACTCTACCAGTGGGTGAGAGTAGACGCAGGGCGTGACAAGAGTCCATCAGAAGCAACCGTTGATAGTCAATCAGTAGAAACCGCAACAATGATTTCCATTGATGTCGGCTATGATGCTGGGAAAAAGATACATGGACGCAAACGACATCTGAGTGTGGATCTGTTAGGGCTAGTTTTGCGGGTCTTGGTCACCTCTGCCAGTTTTCCAGAACGTGAAGGCGCGAAAAAAGTTCTTCAACGAGTTCACGATACTGGTAATCAGGTAAAACGGTTGAACATCATTTGGATGGACGGAGGATACCGAGGCGAAGAATTTATGCGTTGGGTGATGGATATGTTTCGGTGGATTGTGGAAATTGTGCTTCGACCATTGGAGAAAAAAGGTTTTGTGCATCTACCGAAGCGTTGGGTTGTTGAGCGTACTTTTGGCTGGCTGAATTGGTGTCGGCGTTTAAGTAAAGATTATGAAAGACTACCCCAAACCTCGGAGACATTTATCTATATTGCGATGATTCGTATCATGGTCAGACGATTGGCATGATTTTTGACTGGTTTTGACTTTTAAAACATCCTCTTAGTGGTGCTATTGGTGGCACAACAAAATTAAATAGCTTAACGGCAACTGCAGCTAACATTAACGCTGCCAATAATATCAGCACTACAGGAAATCAACAATTTAATAATCCACTCACCCTCACAGGTAATGCTACCCTCACCTCAGGCAAGGACATTAACTTCGGTAATACTGTAGATGGTGGCAAAGATTTAACTCTGTCAGCGACAGGTAATATTAATTTGAATAATATTGTCGGTGGCACAAAAAAATTAAATAGCTTAACGGCAACTGCAGCTAACATCAACGTTGCCAATAATATCAGTACTACAGGAAATCAACAATTTAATAATCCCCTCATCCTCACAGGTACAACGGAACAATTCAGTGCTGAAACCGGAAATATAAACTTCAACAAAATTGATGGAGCTAGTAATTTGACTGCCAATTCCAACACTGGTCAAATTAACTTCAATGATGTTGTGGGTGGCACAACAAAATTGAGTAGCTTAACGGCAACTGCAGCTAACATTAACGTTGGCAATAATATTAGCACTACAGGAAATCAACAATTTAACAGTCCCGTTACCCTCACAGGTAATGCTACCCTCACCTCAGGCAATGACATTAACTTCGCTAATACTGTAGATGGTGGCAAAGATTTAACTCTGTCAGCGACAGGTAATATTAACTTCAATAATATTGTCGGTGGCACAAAAAAATTAAATAGCTTAACGGCAACTGCAGCTAACATCAACGTTGCCAATAATATCAGTACTACAGGAAATCAACAATTTAATAATCCACTCACACTCACAGGTACAACGCAACAATTCAGTGCTGACACCGGAAATATCAGCTTCAACAAAATTGATGGAGCTAGTAATTTGACTGCCAATTCCAACACTGGTCAAATTAACTTCAATGATGTTGTGGGTGGCACAACAAAATTGAGTAGCTTAACGGCAACTGCAGCTAACATTAACGTTGGCAATAATATTAGCACTACAGGAAATCAACAATTTAACAGTCCCGTTACCCTCACAGGTAATGCTACCCTCACCTCAGGCAATGACATTAACTTCGCTAATACTGTAGATGGTGGCAAAGATTTAACTCTGTCAGCGACAGGTAATATTAACTTCAATAATCTTGTCGGTGGCACAACAAAATTGACTAGCTTAACGGCGACTGCAGCTAACACCAATGTTGCCAATAATATTAATACTACAGGAAACCTGACTTTTAATAATCCACTCACACTCACAGGTACAACGCAACAATTCAGTGCTGACACCGGAAATATCAGCTTCAACAAAATTGATGGCGCTAGTAATTTGACTGCTAATTCCAACACCGGTCAAATTAACTTCAATGATGTTGTCGGTGGCACAACAAAATTGAGTAGCTTAACGGCAACTGCAGCTAACATTAACGTTGGCAATAATATTAGCACTACAGGAAATCAACAATTTAACAGTCCCGTTACCCTCACAGGTAATGCTACCCTCACCTCAGGCAATGACATTAACTTCGCTAATACTGTAGATGGTGGCAAAGATTTAACTCTGTCAGCGACAGGTAATATTAACTTCAATAATCTTGTCGGTGGCACAACAAAATTGACTAGCTTAACGGCGACTGCAGCTAACACCAATGTTGCCAATAATATTAATACTACAGGAAACCTGACTTTTAATAATCCACTCACACTCACAGGTACAACGCAACAATTCAGTGCTGACACCGGAAATATCAGCTTCAACAAAATTGATGGCGCTAGTAATTTGACTGCTAATTCCAACACCGGTCAAATTAACTTCAATGATGTTGTCGGTGGCACAACAAAATTAACTAGTTTAACGGCGACTGCAGCTAACACCAATGTTGCCAATAATATCAATACTACAGGAAATCAACAATTCAACAATCCCGTCACACTCACAGGTAATGCTACCTTTAATGCTGGAACTGGTACAATTACCCTAAATAATGGGTTGAAAGCAGATAGTAATAACTTAACTTTGACAGCAGATAAAATTAATTTTCCCGCATCACCTAACTCAGTGACTGGTAGTGGAAATCTGGTACTACAGCCATTTACAACTAGTCAAAATATCATCCTTAATGGTGCTAACGAGAGTGGTGCAGACACTTTAGATCTGACGAACACTGATTTAGCTGCCTTAAAAAATGGCTTTGGTTCTATCATTATTGGACGTGCTGATGGTAGTGGTGTGATTAATATTAACCCTGTCAGCTTTTTTAACCCAGTCACAATTCAATCTCCCAATGGACAGATTAACACCCAAGGAACAATTAGCAACAATAATAAAAACATCAGCTTTAACGGCAATATCAACCTGCTTGGTAATACAACTCTGAATACTGGCAATGGAGACATTAATTTTAACAGCAAGGTTGATGGAAGCAGTGATTTAACTCTGGCTGCAGGTACAGGTAATATTATCTTTGGCGCTGCTGTTGGTAGCAAAATTCCGCTCAATAGTCTCACCATCAGCAACGCTGCTAACCCCGGATTTCTCACAAAGAATGAGAAAATAGGGGTCAAAAACTGCCAAAATCTATATTGCACAAGTATCCTAGCAGCTTTGTTGTATGACCCCAAATAAAAACGATTGTATACCGGAACAGTTCATATTTGAACAAGTAAAGTCATGTCCAGTTATAGTTAATTTTAAGGGTGAGCCTGTAACATCAGATGCAGGACTAACACTAATTGCGGAACTGGACAGAAAAAGAGAAATAACATCACGGCTGGCAGCATGTTTCAAAGACTACCGAGACCAAATAAAATTTTGCATCCAGTTAATAGCCTCATTGCACAAAGAATATATGGTCTAATCATGGGCTATGAAGACATAAATGACCACGAAACTCTACGCCATGATGCGATATTCGCACTGGCAGTAGGAAAAGCAATTAATTTAGAACAAGAACCAATTACTCTGGCCGGAAAAAGTACGTTAAATCGCCTCGAACATTGTCCAGAAGATGTCTCTTCAAGAGCAGATAGTCGATATCACCGTATTGAACATGATGCATCAGCCATAGAAACACTCTTAGTTGAGCTATTTTTAGAATCTTATCGAAAGCCACCACGACAGATAATTTTGGATTTAGATGTTACCGATGATTTAGTTCATGGTAATCAAGAAGAAACATTTTTTAATCCTTATTACAGAGGATATTGTTATGCCCCACTTTATATTTTCTGCGGTAAACATTTACTGGCGGCAAAACTTCGTGCGTCTAATGTTGACCCGGCGGAAGGAGGATTAGGAGAATTACAAAGAGTAATAAAAATAATCCGCTCACGATGGAAAGATGTGAAAATTATTATTCGTGGAGATAGTGCTTATTCAAGAGAAGATATAATGAGTTGGTGTGAATCTCAAACTGAAATTGATTATGTATTGGGACTGGCTCCCAATAATCGGCTACTCCAGCTATCTCAATCAATCCAGTATCGTGCATCCCAAGAATACTCAGGAAAAATTCAACATATAGTCGAGTTTTTTGAAACCTTATTTCCGCCATCACCAGATTTAAAGAACGACGCAGCAGTATTTGTTGATAACTCAGTTTGGTATTGCTCTCTTGACTACCAAACTCTAGATAGTTGGAGCCGTCATCGTCGTGTTGTCGCCAAAGTTGAATATAGCTATAAAGAAGTCGATACTCGCTTTGTAGTCACTTCGCTCCCTGTTAATAAAATCCCGCCAGGGCGACTTTATACTCAAAAGTACTGCCCGCGCGGGAATATGGAAAATTGTTTAAAAGAACAAAAGCTAGGGTTACATAGTGATAGAACAAGTACCCATACTTTTCAAGGAAATCAATTACGTTTGTGGTTGGCGTCTATTGCTTATATTTTGATGAATGCTCTACGAGAACAATGTTTAGCAAAGACGGAATTCAAAAATGCAACTGTTGAGACTATACGCACAAAATTATTGAAGCTAGGAGCCGTCATTACTATTAGTAAACGACGGATTTTAATCGCAATTAGTAGTGCCTGTCCTTATCAAGAGATTTTCGCAATAGTTTATAAGAGTTTATCTCAATTACCTTGCCCTGGCTGATAATGACCTAATTTAATTCATACTGATTTTGATTTTTAATAGCTGGTTTTTAGGGTTATTTTACTTGATTTAAACCCTTGAATTGGCATGTCAATTTTTATTACTAGAACTCATCTGTTTCAGTATTAATTACTTTTGATGTATTGTATATATCTTTGATGGGTTCGGTCTTTACTTGGAGTTGCCCACGTTCTGGAGGTATTTTGATGATGTATTAATTAAATCATCTTAAATTTGGCTAATGCAAGCATTTTTTCTCACTTGTGAGAAATCCGGGTAACACAAGCTTTGGTGGTAACATCACCACTGCTAATGGCAATATCAACATTAATAGCCCTGTCACTTTGACTGGCAATGGTAGCAAAATTTTTAATGCAGGTACTGGTAATATTACTTTTAATAATACCTTAACAGCAGGTAACAATAATCTCATAACTATGGGTAATCAACTAATATTTGGTGGCGATATTACTGCAGTTAACAATGGAGCAATTACTCTTGAAGGTAATCAGGATGTGACAACTCAGAATATTACTACTCAAGGGGGAAATATTAACGTTACTAGTCAAAATGGTAAGGTCATAACTAGCAATTTAACTGCCAATACTCAGTCAGCAATTACTCTTGAAGGTAATCAGGATGTGACAACTCAGAATATTACTACTCAAGCGGGAGATATTAACGTTACCAGTCAAAATGGTAAGGTCATAACTGGTAATTTAGATTCTAACGTTGATCGTAGTGGAAATGCTGGGAATGTTACTATTGCAGCTAAGGTTAGCATCAATGCTGGAACTATTAATACCAGTTCCAATAATGGTAATGGCGGTTCAGTGAAACTAGATCCAGATGGTAATATTACAGTAGATTGGATTAATGCCCAAGGTGGAACTGACGGTATCGGTGGTAATGTAGATATCAAAACTAAAGGCTTCTTCCTCGCTACAGGCACCTTCCAAGATAGTAATTATAACAATGCCAGTATTTCAACTTATGGTAGAGCTGGTGGCGGTTCAATTGCCATTGATCACGGCGGTGATAGTGTTACTCCTTTTGTTGTTGGTAATGCATCAAGAAATGGCACTGCTGGGGTAATAACTAGTAATTTGATCAATAGCATTTTGCCCACTGAAGCTTTCCCTGATAGCGCCACTAGAGGGAAGATTCAAATTATTACCCAAGGGCGGGTAGTTCCCGGAAAAAATGAGTTTCTTGTATCTCCAATACCAGAGAATAAAACCACAACAGCCACATCGGATATTGCCGATATAGAAAAAAATGATACACGGCTGTTTACAAAATTGCTGAACCTGGGAGAGATTCGTCCCAAAACTGAAGATGAGATTCGCACAGAGATGCAAACAATTCAGAAAACAACAACGGCTGTTCCGGGAGTTGTGTATGTAGAATTTGCTGCCAAAAACTACACAATAAATGCTGCAAATTCCAGCTTCAAGGAAGAGCCAAAAGATAGCGATCCCTTAGTTTTGCGACTCCTCACCACAGATGGTAAACCACCCATACTCCGTGAATTTAAAGGCGTTACTAGAGGAGATTTTCAGAAAGTAGCTGACGAATTTTATCAGGAAGTTTCTCTCAAAGAAACCATTAATTCTCGTCCCAACCTGCAAAAAGTTAGCACCACCAGCTACAAAAAATCAGCAAAACAACTGTATAAATGGCTAATTGCACCCATAGAAACCGAATTCAAAAACCAAGGAATCAACAATTTACTTTTTATCATGCGGGATGCACGTTTGCGATCGCTCCCCATAGCCGCTTTAATGGATGATCAAGATAAGTTCTTGATTGAGAAGTACAATTTAGCAATGGTGCCCACGTTCAGTCTCATCAATAGCAAATACTTGAATGTCAAAAACTTGCAAGTCTTAGCAATGGGATCTGATACCTTTGATCCAGGACCAAACAGAAAAAACCAAGTTACAGAATTACTAGCCGCACCGATAGAAGCTGAAACCATTGTCAAACAAGTATGGCAAGGTCATGGTAAAGCCATCCTTAATCAAGACTTTACCCTAAAACGTCTCCAGGACGAACGCAATAGAACAGCATTTGGGATTATTCACCTAGCAACCCACGCCATCTTTACCCCTGGAGATCCCAATAATTCCTACATCCGACTGTATAATGAAGAACTAAAGTTAGATGATGTGAGTAAATTAAGGTGGAATAATCCACAAGTTGAGTTACTGGTACTGAGTGCCTGTCAAACAGCTTACGCCGATGAAAGTTCGCAGTTAGGGTTAGCAGGATCAGCCGTGAAAACTGGTGTAAAGTCAGTTGTAGCGAGTTTATGGCAAGTATCCGATACAGGAACTTTGGGACTAATGACTGAGTTTCATCGCCAGTTGCAAATTCAAAACATCAAAGCCGAAGCACTGCGACAAGCACAGATAGCGATGATTCAAAGCAAAGTGACGATAGATCCAGAAGGTAACAACTTAATTATCGCTAGTAACGGTTTAAGTATTCCACTCACCAAAATAGATGTCAGCCCCGCAGAAGCCAAGCAGTTAATTCTCAAGCATCCATTTTTCTGGGCGCCCTTTACGATCATTGGTAGCCCTTGGTAGGTGATGGGAGAAGGGGGATGAATAATCTTAACTTCAAACTCAGCACTCCCCCACTCCCCCTTCTATTGCTGCTGAAGCTGTTGGATTGCTTCCTGTGATAGCTTCGCGCAATCTTTCAATCCTTGTTGACTACAGAGTGTGTCAGCTTTCTGGAAATCAGCGATCGCTTTGTCTCGCTCATTCAGGTTAACGTAGGCAAAGGCTCGGTTAAAGTAAGCTTGGGCAAAATCTGGCTTGATATTAACAGCTTTGTTGAAATCTTCAATTGCTGCTGGGAGTTTTTTCTCAGCAGCAAGGGCGCTACCTCTACCGTTGTAGGCGTCAGGATAGTTGTTGGGATTGAGTCTGATGGCTTGGTTGTAATCAGCGATCGCTTTGTCGTAATCTTTGAGTTTCTGTAAGTAGAAAAAACCTCGATTGTTGTAGGCTTTCACGTCATCAGGATTAAGCTGAATCAATTTGGTATAATCTTCCATAGCTCCCTGATTATTGCCCAGGTTAGAGCGAGCAGCCGCCCGATTTAGGTAAGCATCATTATAGTCAGGTTTCAAATCCAGCGCCTTGGTACAATCTTCATTGCCTTTTTGATATTGACGGAGATTAACATAAGCACCACAGCGGCGACTGTAAGCTTCTCCATAATTATTTTTAATATTAATTGCTAGAGTGGAATCGTCTACTGCTCCCTGATTGTCTCCACTTTCAAAACGAGCATTTGCTCGTTGATACAATGCTTCAGCATACTTGGGATTCATCCCAATTGCTGCGGTGAAATCTTTAATTGCTGCAAATCTATCTTTTTTCTGTAATTTTTCTAGCCCTTGCTGATAAATGGCTACTGCTTTAGTTTGGGGTAGCTGATTATAAACAGCAAAACCTAGTCCACCAACCACAATTAAAGCTGCTACACTTGCCACAATGGGCACATTCATCTTGGAGCTAGATTTTACAGATTCATGCGAAATTATTGTTGGTGCTATAGATGAAGGTTTAGATTGTGAAGATGTTTTACCTAAATCTGCCAGTACTTCAGTTGCTGATTGGTAGCGATCGCGGGAATGAAACCGCACCATTTTATCAATTATATCTGCCAAGTTAGGGCTAAGTTGTACTTGGTTACGCCAAAAAATTTCACCGGGATTGGGAATATTGTTACCGCGTAGCTTTGTTAACTCATTCAGCCGGTACGCCTAAAAGCGTTTGGACAGCAATCATTCCTAAAGCATAAATATCACTATTAAATAGTGGAAAACCCTGAAATTGTTCCATTGGCATATATGCGGGTGTACCAATAGCCACCGTCGGTACTGATTGTCCTTGAGGAATTTGATTGTTAATTTCTTTCACCGCGCCAAAGTCAATCAACACTAATTTACCATCAGAGGAACGTCTCATTAAATTAGCAGGTTTAATATCCCGGTGAATCACTCCTTGACTATGAACAAATACCAAAATAGGTAAAACTTCTGTCAATAAGTTGATAACTTGGTTTTCAGTCCAACGTTGAGGATAGCGAATTTCATGGTCTAATGTATGACCATCAATAAATTGCTGAACCAAATAAAATTGTTTATTTTCTTCAAATTCAGCTAAAAGTGTGGGAATTTGGTCATGTTGACCTAATTTTTCTAGCGTCTCCGCTTCTGATTTAAATAAGCGACGTGCGTCTGCTAAGGCTTGCGGATCTTGGCTAGCGTAGCTGAGTTGCTTAACTACACATGAGGGATTACCAGGACGTTGGACATCTTTTGCTAAAAACGTATGCCCAAAAGCCCCTCTACCCAAGACTTGAACAATTTCGTAACGTCTGCTGAGGAGTTGAGCATTCATTGTAATATTACTGTGTTATAAGTTAGTTTTAGTACACATTGATATACAATAACTTCGGAAACTCCATTGCGTCTAGACATAAAATTGGGGATGGGGGAAGAGTTGTCCCCCATCTCCCCATCTTCTTGATGAAGATTAAGGTAAATATTTTTGCACCACAGTCCAACCAGTAAAAGACACCCAAGCCAATGCCATCAACAGGATAGCATTCACACTGATGTGTAATGTTCTCAACCAAGGTCGTGTGGAACTAATTTGTGTAGCACTCAAAGCTGAGACTAAAACTAATACTACTACCGTCAATCCAGCAAGCAAATGTGACGAATGTCCTAAAGAGCCAAAGTGACCTAATGTACCAACAATCCCAATTGCCAACAGTAGCAACACTAAACTTACCATACTGATGCCCATGAGATAGTGGAGCGATCGCACTCCCAATCCCCCAGGAAGCAGCGAGAAATGAGGAAAAAACTGCGACGTTCTCACCCGAAACATCCAAAAGCCGGTCAAGGCTAACATCAAATACGCCAGCAGGGATAACCCCATCGACCAAGCGGCTATTTTCCACAACCAAAGAAAAGAAGGCAGATTCATAACATTGATTGTAGAGTTAATTGGGGATGAGGAACTGACAAATAAACAAAAAGAGCTGCTGAACTCAGCAACCCTTAACGTTGGGAAAAATTGTTTTTTTTAATCAACGGATGCTAAACCAGCTACTGTTAAAGGTTTTGTTGTATCTGTAGTTTTTGTATTAATTGGCTGCACCATTGGTTTTTTATTGATCGAGTCTATTGCTACTTCAGAGTTGGTATCAAACTCAGTAGTACTAGGCTCGTTGATTACAAGGCGATCGCACGGAATTGTATCTGATAAAATAGCGCTGGCCATCATCCCTGTATGAATCTCCATGTGAGCTTCTCGCGGGGCTTCAAATACGAGGCGTTGTCCAGGAAATACAACTCTTTCAAAGTACCAGTTGGGAATATCGCAGATGCGAGCTACCTGGATTTTGCTCGTGGCATTGATGTAGCAGCAGACAATTTTACCTGATTGCTCAGGTGGTAGAGAATCTAAGATTTGAGCCATAACTGCGGAGGAGCTTTACGCCACAATTTTACATTACACCAGCAACGCTAGCACTGGGTGATCCCCACAAGCTGTAACTCCGACTACCATCCGCAGTATATCTACACGATTTCTATCTAAAGATATGTATACGATATGAAAATTTTGTAAATATATATGCTTTTTACGTAATTATACATTACAAGTGAGGGTTTTCCACATGTTTGTCTAACTCAACAAGCTGTAAATTGCTGACTGCAGGTAATGTAGAGTCACACATAGCAACAACCCCCTTACGTGTCAGCAATACTCGAAGTGAATTGTGCTGTGCCATCTATCCCCAGACTTATAGGCACAGATCATCGCTTTCTGAATAAACTCAATGTTATGGTAAAGATATATGAAAAATATCTTCATAAACTCAATTTTAGCTATTGTCACAACTAGTAAAGGGGATAGAATCATATCAAAAGCTGATGAAAAAGTCAACTAAATTACACCAGCAAGACTGACAACACAAACACACACCAGAAAACTGAATTTTTCCGACGCTTTCCCCTCAAAAACGGCAAGATGGTAGTCAACGCACGCATAATGGAAAACCGAATTCTCTACGTTCGCCTTCCCTGTAACCCCATCTTTCCCATTGGGGTTGTCTACCTGAGTGATCATGTCCATAAACAGTTTCCCGCGATCGAACAGCGCATTTTTGATTTAGGCACAGTACCACCTTTAGATTATGCTGATGCCCTAGAGCTATGTATCGATGAATTTAAACCAACACTGCTAGTATTTTCTTGGCGAGATATTCAAATTTATGCCCCAGTTGGTGGGCGTGGCGGCAACCCTCTGCAAAACGCCTTTGAATTCTACTACGCCAAGAATCCCCTACTGAAACTACGTGGAGGATTGGGGGGCTTACGCATCTTCATCGCTTACTATGCAGAACTCTGGGGAAACCTAAAATTAATTAAACGCGGTTTGAAACGCGCCCAGAAGTATCAAAAAGACGCCCGCGTAGTCGTTGGTGGTGGAGCAGTCAGCGTCTTTTATGAACAATTAGGCAAAAGTTTACCCAAGGGGACAATTATCTCAGTGGGTGAAGGCGAAACCCTGCTGGAAAAATTGTTAAGTGGTAAAGAATTTCGCGATGAACGCTGCTACGTAGTTGGAGAAAATCAACCCAGAAAACGGTTAATTCACGAACAACCCACCCCACTAGAAAAAACCGCATGTAACTACGACTATATCGAAAGCATCTGGCCAGAATTTAACTACTACCTGCAAAGTCAAGACTTTTATATCGGTGTCCAAACCAAGCGCGGATGTCCCCACAATTGTTGCTATTGCGTTTATACCGTAGTTGAAGGCAAACAGGTACGTATTAACCCCGCAGATGAAGTCGTTGCCGAAATGCGACAATTATATAATCGCGGTATTCGTAACTTTTGGTTTACCGATGCCCAATTCATCCCCGCTCGGAAATTTATCGACGATGCAGTCGAACTTTTACAAAAAATCGTCGATTCTGGGATGACAGATATCCACTGGGCAGCATACATCAGAGCCGATAACCTCACACCAGAATTGTGTGAATTGATGGCGAAAACTGGGATGAATTATTTTGAAATTGGGATTACCAGTGGTTCTCAAGAATTAGTTCGGAAAATGCGGATGGGTTACAACCTACGAACAGTTTTGCAAAACTGTCGCGACTTAAAAGCCGCTGGTTTCAACGATTTAGTTTCCGTCAACTACTCCTTTAATGTGATTGACGAACGTCCAGAAACCATACGCCAAACTATCGCCTACCACCGCGAACTGGAACGCATTTTTGGTGCAGATAAAGTTGAACCTGCTATCTTCTTTATTGGACTACAACCCCATACTCATCTAGAAGAATATGCCTTCAAAGAAGGTATCCTCAAACCAGGGTATAATCCTATGAGCTTAATGCCGTGGACAGCCAAAAAATTATTATGGAACCCCGAACCATTGGGTTCATTCTTTGGTGAAGTCTGCTTACAAGCCTGGCGACAAAACCCCAACGACTTTGGACGCGAAGTCATGAAAATCTTAGAAGATAAATTGGGTTGTGCTGACTTAGAAGCAGCACTTTCTGCACCAATTGAGAAGAAAGAAAAACAGTTAGTCACCGTATCATAAAAAACAGGGACTGGGGACTGGAGTCATGAATCATTCATTCTCCCCCCATCCCCCCATCTTCCCTCCTGCGCCTCTGCGGTTCATTTACATAAACCCATGTTAGAAGGTTCAATACTACAAAAGCTGCAAGCAGCCCATCGCCACAGCGCCAGACCAATTAGATTCGGGGTATACTACAAAAATACCCTAGTAGCTCTATGTCATGCCCTAGAAGACCACATATTAAATGAGGAAGGTACACCTTTAGTGATTACCGCCTTCCAACAGGGTAAATGGTATTTACAAGAGGCAGAAAGATACGCAGATATTGCCAAACACAGCCGTGAAATTACCATTATGGCAGCCTCGGATAGTGGCTTTGCTGAACATCCCACAAGCCTGTTACCAAATATAGACTTAGTGCCCTTAGAGCCAGGCAGATCCAGTAGCGCAGGAATGGCATCTAATTATTTTATCACCAAAATACACAGCAATGGTAATTTGTCAAGAATTATCAGCAGCAGATTACGGCAACACAGGGCTACCGGCTTGCGACTTAGAGCGGAAATTTTATGGATTGTGGACATTTGAACCAGAGTTAGTGCGAGAGACAGCAGAAATTGCGATCGCTCACATTCAAAAATACAATCCTGAACTAGCAGCAAAACTCACCGCCCATAAAAATGCTCTTCAGCCTCGTCTCGCCACACCAGAAGAACTAAGTACAGTAGTCTCCCGTGTTGTCGATTATCTCCAAACTGGTCAAGAAAATCTATCTATTCCCACAACAGGGCGCCAACAAGTACTAGATCGTAACTTGGTTTCCAACGAAATCCAAGCATTTTTACGGATGGCACAACTGATGGATTTAGCCGATATCAACAACCCGATGGCAGCCGCCGAAGTAGTCGCCCTAGCAGAAACAATGGCGCAACTTTTAGATCTTCCAGCATGGCAGATTAAAAGATTACGCCTAGCCGGGTTGCTACATCGTATAGATCCTTTACAGAAAGCCGAAAGCCTACTAACTACCAGTACATCCAGACATTACCAACAAGAAGCCCCCAGTTGTTCCTTAGTACCAGGAGCGCAGGTATTACGAACTATGCCCAGGTTACGGGCGGTTGCTCAAATTATCACCCATCAAACCGAATGGTGGGATGGCACAGGAGAACCAGCAGGTTTAGCCGCCGATCAAATTCCCCTAGAGTCGCGAATTTTAGCCTTAGTCGCCGACTTTCAATGGCGAGTCAATCAAAAAAAATCATCCCAATTGAGTCTCCCAGAGATATTTGCTCAAGCATTCGATGAATGTAGGCAACAATCAACCCGCTTTGACCCTAAACTGATAGATACCCTAGGTTTATTAGTCATGGGTTTGCAACAGGGACTAGACTTACCCTTGATAGAAGCTAAAGTTAGCGCAGGCTTATGGCTAATTGATTCCCGATGGGATAGTAGCAGCCAGACTAGTGAGGAGATTGAAAGCTACCGCAAATGAGTATTGAAGCCCTTAAAACCGGAGATCTTAAACAACTTCCAGGCGCAAATTTAGAAGATGAAGAACTCTCTCAACTAGATTTAAGCCGCGTCAACTTTGCCGGCGCCACCCTTGTTGGCGTCAATTTTTCTGGTTCCAAACTCGAAGGTGGGCATTTAGAAGGCGCTAACTTAATGGGCGCGAACCTCCAAGCCACTGACTTGCGGGCGAACCTCATGGGCGCAAACTTAATGCAAGCCGATTTAACAGGCGCTGACTTGCGGGGAAGCAATTTACGCGGCGCCAACTTAATGGGCGCTACACTCAGCGAAGTCTCCTTAGCTGGTGCTTTCTTGAGTGGTAGCAATTTAATGAATGTCAATTTGCAAGGCGTTGACTTGCGCGGTGCTGACTTGCGCGGTGCTAACCTCACAGGAGCAAATCTTAAAGGTGCTGACTTGAGTCGCGTTGATTTACAAGGTGCCTTATTGAGTGAAGCTAATCTCGAAGAAGCCGACTTACGGGGGGCGAATTTAGCAGGGGCGAATTTCACCGGGGCGAATTTGCTGTGTGCGGAGTTAGCAGGGGCGAATTTGACAGGGGCGAATTTGGATAGGGCTTGTGTGGTGGGAACAGTTGTGGAAACAAACCAATCTGAGATACCCTCAAATTAGCCAATTTTCCACCCTTAGTCCAGGTAAGCGCTCAAATTCACGGACATTTGCTGTAACAAGCGTCAGGTTAAGGACTAGGGCATGGGCAGCAATCAGTAAGTCATTGGGGCTGATGGGTGTTCCTTTCTGCTCCAGGTGTGTACGAATTGCTGCATAGTGCTGATCCACAGGAGGTTCAAGCGACAAAATAGGTAACACTTCAAAGATATGTTCTAGTTGCTGAACAAGACGGAGAGAGCCGTTTTTAGCTGCACCAAATCGCAGCTCGCACACCACAATAATGCTGGTACAAATGCAGTTTTCTCCTACGGCTGCGATCCTCTGAAACACCAAACCTTGAGGATGTCTTACCAAATCTGAAATGATGTTGGTATCGAGCAGGTATTGATAAGTCATTGGGCAAGATTAAAGCACAATATCATCGAGTGGTAGTAACCCTTCATCTACATTAGGAAAGTTTTCTGCGATGTCTTCTAACGTAGCCAGTAGTGAAAGTAAAGAACCAGAAGGAATAGGTTCGATAATTAATCGATTACCTTCTTTGCGTAACAAAACTTCTGTACTGGATAGAGCAAATTCATCAGGAATGTTTAGGACTTGATGTTGCCCATCACGTAATAGGTAAACATGGCATGAGTTTGGCATCCAGCAATCTCCTTGAAGTCCTGATTCGCTACAACAGTGTGTTACTTAACAATATCATGCCAAGTTTTATCGGCAAGAGCCAGGAGAGTCCAATTTCCCCAGAGGATATATATTAAAATATTTTGAGCTAATTTCGCCATATTCTGGAATTCTGGTAATTTAAAGTGTATCTGCCGATATTCCTACTAAAGGGAGATGCACTTAACCATGCTGATTCAAGGAACAATCCTGCGTAATCGCTACCAAATCGTCAGACACATTGGCAGCGGCGGATTTGCAGATACTTACTTGTCACAAGACAAAGATTTACCTGGTCATCCTCAGTGTGTAGTAAAACACCTGAAAACCACCAGCCCTGATCCAGCAGTTTTACCTATTGCCAGACGTTTATTTGAAACGGAAGCACAAGAGTACTGTATTTATTAGGTCAGCATGAGCAAATCCCAAAACTGTTTGCCCACTTTGAAGAAAATGGGGAATTTTATTTAGTTCAAGAATATATAGATGGTTATGATTTAAGTGCAGAACTAACTCCTGGTAAGCGGTTTAGTGAACAGGAAGTAGTGAAACTTTTACAGGACATCCTGGAAGTATTGGTAGTAGTTCATCAACGGAATATCATCCACAGGGATATCAAATCCCAAAATATCATGCGCCGCCGACAAGATGGCAAGATTGTGTTGATTGATTTTGGCGCAGTCAAAGAGATTGGTACGTTAGCCGTGAATACTCAAGGTCAGGTGAGGTCTACCATTACTATTGGTACTCCTGGCTATATGCCCAGTGAACAAGCCAACCGTGATCCCAAATTATGTAGTGATATCTATGCTGTGGGTATAATTGGTATTCAAGCACTTACAGGCTTATTACCACAACAGTTACTGCAAGACCCCACAACAGGTGAACTGAATTGGCGTAACTATGTAGAGGTCAGCGATAACCTAGCAGATATTATCACAAAAATGGTGCGCTACCACTTCAGTCAGCGTTATCAATCAGCATTTGAAGCATTACAAGCACTCAATACTCTCACACCACAACCAAAGCCTACACGAATTACTCAACGTATTACACTCATACCACAACTTCCGCAATCATTCAGACAGTCACTTTTAATCGGACTTGGTGGACTGGGAATGGGAGTACTGGCGACAGTTCTTTTAATTAATCGTCCTCAATCTACAATACCACCTGTAATACCTTCTCCGACACCAACACTAACAGGATCTCCTTCGCCAACTCCCACTGTAGCGTCAACAACTATTAATTTTGCGATCGCACCACAATTTGATAGTGTTGGTGCTTTCTCTGAAGCATTGGCGGAGGTAAAAGTTAATGGTAAATGGGGCTATATCGACAAGAATGGCACAATGGTTATTCAGCCACAATTTGATGAAACTCAAGGCTTTTCCGAAGGACTGGCGCTAGTGTGGATTGCTGGTAAGAACTGGGGTTATATCGATAAAACAGGAAAGTTTGTTATCCCCCAGCAATTTGCTAAAAATCAATCTGGTAAATTTTCTCAAGGTCTGGCCTATGCTTGTATAGCCAGCACTTGTGGTTATATTGACAAAACTGGAAGATTTGTTATCGACCGAAAATTCACTGGTAGAGGTGATTTTCTGGAAGGATTAGCAGCAATCAAAATTGGCAATAAATGGGGTTATATTGACAAAACTAGTAACACTATCATCCAGCAAAAATTTGATGAAGTTAGTAATTTTGCTGAAGGATTGGCAACCATCAAAATTGGCGACAAATGGGGGTATATTGACAATACTGGTAATACTGTAATTCCACCACAATTTGATGATACTCAAATATTTTCAGAAGAATTAGCCGCAGTCAAAATTGGCAATAAATGGGGTTATATTGACAAGACTGGCAACACTGTTATCTCACGACAATTTGATGCTGCTTATCGATTTTCTGAAAAATTAGCAGCAGTCAAAATTAACGGCAAGTGGGGTTATATTGACAAGACTGGCAAAACTATCATCCCACCACAATTTGATGATGCTTATAACTTTTCAGAAGGGCTAGCACTAGTCAAAATTAACGACAAGTGGGGGTATATTGACAAGATTGGCAACACTGTCATTCCACCGCAATTTGCTTATGCTGGAGGTTTTTCAGCAGGGTTGGCGTGGGTAAGAATTGGCGACAACAAGTATGGATATATTCGCAATCCTTTAAAGTGATGGTTAATTATAACTAATTCTTAACCGTCCTTCCCCTCATCCAAAATGCCAATACACTCATAAATAACACCCCCATCAATCCTTGCAAAGGATTATTATTCACCCCAGTCACCCAATCAGGAACCTCACCAGAATATTTAATTAATCCCCCAACATTAATAATGTAATAACCCCAAACTAAACCACCATGTAAACCAATTGGTAAACCTAGTCTTCCACGCCGCCAACCCTTTCCCCATACCTGCGTTAACCCCAACAATACTAAAGCGGGAAATTGCGGTAGTGTATGAATAATTGCCTCTAACGGCTTAATAAAATGCAAAGTGGCAAAAGCCACAGCATCTATCCTCAAAGCCACAGACGGTTTATAATCTCGCTGCAACTCATCCAACAACCACCCCCGAAAAACCAATTCTTCAGCAAACGCCACACCCAAGCTGACAATTAAACCTTCTAAAATTATTTGTAGTAAGAAAATTTTTGGTTGTTGCCATACCAACCAACCCAAAAAACCTTGTATCCCAAAAAGTATGGTAATGTTAATTATCCCAATAGCTAAACCACACAGCAGTTCTACACCATTTCGCCGCGTGATTTCTAAACCATAATGTCGCAATATTTGTGGTTGATGGTAGGCTTGCTTACCCCAAAATTTAAGCAGAAAAATAAACTCTACATAAAGTATGACCATTGTCAATATACTTACTAAATTGGCATCACCCACTAGTAAGTAAATTGGTGCGGCAAAGGGCAACCATAGTAATGATAAAATCAGGATAAAACAACCCAGCCTGATGGGGGCAGGGCGTTGAGCTAAACGAACAAAATTGATTTTCATAAAAGCTTTGTAGGTTGCGCCAGTAAAACAGCCTACTGATGTGGCTTAAATAATTAGGGCTGACGCACTCTACGACTAGATTTAGACAAATGACAAATCACTATTCGTCAGGCTCAATTGTGCTACTCAAACCATGACTTTTTAATGTTTCGCAATAAAACTCAGCATGTTCCTGAGCGCAAGTAATCACTAAAGCAAACCCATTCGTATGGGCTTCCATCATGATACTAACAGCCTGGGGCTGGGTTAGGCTCGGCACCGTTGTTAATAGCACTTGTACCACGTACTCCATCGAGTTGTAGTCGTCATTATGGAGCAAAACGCGATACCGAGGCGCGAGCTTGCGGGATGTGGAACGCTTCTCAATGGTTTCGACTGACACTGCTCTTTGCTCTTTTCCCGTTCATTTACTACAACAGAGTCTCTGTTCAGCATTTGCTTCACAGTTCTTGACTTATTTTATAGCATTTCCATAAAAATGCCTTGTCAGCAAAAATCTTTGCTGCTTTTTCACTGTTGACTGTCTAAGGATAGCCTATTCTCAGCTTTAAAATGAAGAAAGCTGCAATACAATCCTTATGATGATATACATAAGCCTCAACTTCCAACCAGGACAAATTGTGTCTTTAGAGTATGGCGACAGGAATCTGTATGCAGAAGTGATTCAAGTTGTGGTAGAGCGCGATTTGTGCTGGGTGCGTCCATTACTGCTGGTAACAGTCACCCAAGAACAGCCCCTCATCACTGACTTACGAGATGGATGTGACTTGCTTTGGCCTGTCAGTTTATTTCGACCAACTTTAGACACAGAAGTAATTACAATTATCAGCGAAGTCTTTGCAAAAGCACCAAAAACTGAACCTGACTCAGCCGCAAAACAGCAACTCCATCAGTTTATTCACCAAGTTTGGCAAGCATACCAGGAAACTAAAAGTCATGAGTGCTGAGTAAATTTATCCGAACTTTTTGTAGTGAGGACTTTAGTCCTCATGAATTAGGAGGACTAAAGTCCTCACTACGTAACTCTCACATCAACATTCAGCACTGATTTCAGGCGTAGCGAATACCCGCATCCTTCAGGCGTTGAATTGCTTCATGCATCCGCTCATCAGAGATAGTTAAAGCAATTCGGAAAAAGCCTTCTCCTGCTGCACCGTAACCATTGCCTGGAGGCACAAGAATACCGCATTTGTCAAGGAGTAGATTCACAAATTCTGTTGAAGTATATCCTGGTGGCACAGGTACCCAAACGTAAAGAGTAGCTTGAGGAGGCTGAATCGGCCAGCCTAGAGATTGCAAACCTTTGACAATGATGTCGCGGCGATTTTGGTAGATTGAGATGACGGCGTTCAGTTCGGCTTTATTGGTAGAATAAGCTGCGATCGCCGCCTGTTGAATTGCCTTAAATACCCCTGTATCGACGTTACTTTTTACCTGTTTTAAGCCTTGAATGCCAATGGCGTTTCCCACCACAAAACCTATCCGCCAGCCTGTCATATTGTAGGACTTAGACAGACTGTGAAACTCAATTGCCACATCTTTTGCACCGGGAATTTGCAGAACGCTTGGCGGTTTGTAACCGTCGTATGCGATTTCTGAGTAGGCGTTGTCATGACAGAGCATAATATCATACTGTTTGCAGAATGCTACCAGTTCTTCAAAAAACTCTAGGTTGGCTACTGCTCCTGTAGGATTATTGGGATAGTTAATCCACAATAATTTTGTCTTACGGGCTACTTCTTCACTAATTGTATTCAAATCAGGCAAAAAGTTGTTTTCTGGCTTGAGAGGCATTGCAAAAGGTTCACCACCAGCAAACAATGTTGCAGTTCGATAAACGGGATAACCAGGATCTGGTATTAGTGTATAGTCTCCCGCTTCCACAAAAGCTAAAAATGTATTATGAATTGCTTCTTTGGCACCGATAGAAGAAATAACCTCTGTATTTGGATTTAAACCTGTCACCCCAAATCGTCGTTCCATCCACTTAGCAGCTGCTTCTCGAAATTCTGGCGTCCCTTGATAAGGTGGATAGTTATGGTTGGCTGGGTTATCTATCGCCTCATGCATTACCTGAAGTATGGGCGCCGGAGTCGGTTTATCAGGATCACCTATTGCCAAATTGATGATGTCAACTCCCTTAGCTACCAGTTCTTGACGTTTGTAGTCAATTTCAGCAAACAAATAAGGAGGAATTTTGGCTAGGCGTTTAGCGAACTGCATGGCGACTTACTACTAATGCAAATGTGGATGCTCATTAGCACAGTTTACGCCAAGCTAGGTAACTAAATAATTAACACTACAAAAAAATGCTATGGATAGTATCGCCCTGGTTATCGGCGCTGCTTTGTTTACCAATATTGCTTGAGCTTTGAGCGCCACAAACTGGATTTAGAGAAACGCTGCAATGCCTATCGCTCAATCTCACTAACCTAGGCTAGGAACCAACTGAATTCGACCAGCATCCATCTCTGCCATTAATAATTCTAGTGCTTCGTAGTCAACATCAGATATATGACCAGTGGCTGTTAATTCTGAGTTGATTTCATTTTCTATTTCGGGAGTTAATTTCTTAATGTCAAGGGCTTTCTCTACCAATTGACGAATTGCGTATCTAGTTTTCATAAAAAATAAACCATTTGTATTTGTGACTAATTATGCAAGATAGAATTAGGTATAAAAAGTGATCTCGTCATTAAGATAATAGTGATATAGATCACAACCTTTTGTCACCAATGATTTACCATCAACCTTTTTATTTGCTGATGATAAAAGCAAAACTCAGGGTATTTACTGTTAGCCTAGACTGAGTTAAACATGTTTAAGTATATACCGATCAAGCTTATTCAGCATAGTTACGGATTAATGAACTTTTCTCAGTCCATCTATGTTGATTGTTTTTTAACTGCCATTTTAAAAAAGTATATATGAATACAATTTCATCTGTATTTATGACAATCTTTAAACAGAGGTGGTAAAGAGATAAAGATTCAGCAAAGACAGTTCAGACAAATGGTTGATGTTATAAAACAAAGTTTATGTTCAGATAAATCTATATCAAAGCTTTACAGTTCCATCAATCAATTTAGGATGTCATTCATTATGCAAGCAGTAAAATGTGCCAAAATTACAGTTATTCGTCCCCAAGGCAGTTTAAATGCCTGCAATGCTTGGGAATTTGAGCGAGAGCTAGCTAAAGCTTTGACGCAGGATGGAATATCTCTGTTGATCGTGGATTTAGGTTCAGTAGGCGCCTTAGACAGCGCGGGCTTGATGGCTTTAGTCTCTGCACTCAAGTTAGCTGGGAGTTTAGGTCGAAGTTTCCGACTTTGCTCTGTTTCTCCGGCTATCAGAATTATTTTTGAATTGACGCAACTCGATAGGGTGTTTGAAATCTCGGAAGCTGAACCTGAATTAGCAGTAGCATGACTTGATTAAGTTAATCTGTGTTTAAATCATGTTTTAATAATTTTGTCAATAGTCAATAGGTAAGAATAGTTCCACTGATAACGGAACACGCTGCGTGAACGCCGAACGTCTGAGCAACTGACAACTGACAACTGACACGAATAACTCTGTTAACAGACCTAATCAATGCTAATGTTGGAGGTGAGTAGGCTGTAATTAAGGTAGCTAGAAGATAGCACAGTGACTGTTGCAGTAGAAAAATTAATCACATCGGATATTTTAAAACCAGCACGTTACCTAGGCAACGAGCGCTTATCCGTACACAAACCTTGGGAAACGGCAGCAATACGCTGGGTGCTAACCTACCCAGAAGTATATGAAGTCGGAGCATCGAATTTAGGGCATATCATCCTCTATAATATCTTGAATGCCCAACCGCGCCAATTATGCGATCGCGCTTATTTACCGGGGACAGACCTCATAGCTAAACTGCGGGCAACGAATACACCGTTGTTTGCTGTAGAATCAAAGCGATCGCTGACGGAATTTGATATTTTAGGCTTTAGTCTCAGTTATGAACTAGGCGCAACCAACATTTTAGAAATGTTGGATTTGGCAGGGATACCCCTAACATGGCGCGAAAGGCGGACTGCTGAAGCCAAAAAACAAAATAATTCT
This sequence comes from uncultured cyanobacterium, assembly GCA_963772205.1. Lineage (GTDB taxonomy): Bacteria > Cyanobacteriota > Cyanobacteriia > Cyanobacteriales > Nostocaceae > Gloeotrichia. The sequence continues at coordinate 41,353 of CAVYXS010000056.1, read as the reverse complement.
TCTGTCCCCCCATCTCATTCATATCCACTAATTTTCGCCGGTGGACAGACAGCAACGTCCAATCCTGAACCCTATGCGGACTTTTTCGACTTTTTCGCCTTAGGAGATGGTGAGGAACTGCTACCAGAAATCGGCTTAGTATTGGAAGAGGGAAAAAAAGCCGGATTAACCCAGCAAGAATTGTTGCTGGATTTGGCACAAATACCAGGGGTATATGTCCCGCAATTTTATGACATGGCAGAGGATGGCTCAGTTCATCCCCATCGCCCAGACGTGCCAAAACGCATTTTGAGGCGGGTAGCAACCCCCATACCAGCTTATTCTATTGGACTGGTGCCCTATGTAGAAACAGTCCATGACCGCCTGACAATTGAAATTCGACGCGGCTGTACTCGCGGTTGTCGCTTCTGTCAACCGGGAATGCTCACCCGCCCAGCACGGGATGTCGAACCAGAAAAAGTGGTGACAGCCATTGAACAGGGAATGCGCGACACAGGTTACAATGAATTTTCCCTGCTATCCCTGAGTTGTTCAGATTATTTATCCCTACCAGCAGTGGGGATGGAAATTAAAAATCGTCTAAAAAATGAAAATATTTCCCTGACTCTCCCCAGTCAACGAGTAGACAGATTTGATGAAAATATCGCCAACATCCTTGGTGGGACTAGACTTGGGGGATTAACCTTTGCGCCAGAAGCGGGAACCCAGCGGCTGCGGGATATCGTCAATAAAGGTTTAACCAATGAAGAATTATTGCGAGGAGTAAAAACAGCTTGGGAAAAAGGTTGGGATAAAATCAAATTGTATTTTATGATCGGTTTACCCGGCGAGACTGATGCTGATGTTTTCGGGATTGCGGAAACCGTAAACTGGCTCCAACGTCAGTGTCGCTTAAATGGTAGAAAGACCCTGAACTTTAACTTGACGATTTCTAACTTTACGCCCAAACCCCATACACCATTTCAATGGCACTCAGTTTCTACCAATGAATTTAAGCGCAAGCAATACCTGCTGCGACAAGAATTCCGGCGGATGAAGGGAGTCAAAGTCAATTTTACCGATGTCCGGATTTCGGCAATGGAAGACTTTATTGGCAGGGGCGATCGCAGTTTAGGTAAGGTAGTGCGCCGTGCCTGGGAGCTGGGTGCAGGCATGGATTCTTGGTATGACAATGTAGATCAGGCTTTTGCCGCTTGGGGAAGTGCGATCGCTGAAGCTGATTTAGATTGGAAATATCGTCTAGTCGAAAACGGTGAATGGAACGTTATGGAGATGGGGCAAGAAATTACAACACCCCACGACTCCACAACAGATCCACGTCTAGAAGCGCGGCTACCTTGGGATCATATCGACACCGGAATTGATAAAAAGTGGCTACAAGAAGACCTACAACGTGCCCTAGAAGCTGCTACAGTCCCAGACTGCTCTTTTGAGGGTTGTTCTCACTGTGGCGTGTGCGGCACAGATTTTGGTCACAATATCGTCATTGAAGCGCCGGAAGTTCCCGGATTCGCGGGTGAGTTTGTCCCCAATACAACTAAGGTACAGCGGCTGCGGGTTCGCTTTGGCAAGCAGGGTGATATGGCTTTAGTGAGTCACTTGGATTTGATGCGCCTATTTGACAGAGTGATGCGGCGAGCTAGTTTACCCATTGCTTTTACTGGTGGGTTTCATCCCAACCCCCGGATTTGCGTAGCCAGCGCCTTGGCGTTGGGAGCTACCAGCAGCGGTGAAATTGTAGATTTTGAGTTAACGCAGCCAGTGGATGTCGAGACTTTTCGCGAATATCTGGCGCGAGAACTGCCCACAGACATACCTATATATAATGTGGAACAGATCGATTTAAAATCTCCTGCGGCTAATCAACTGATTGAGACTGCCGAGTATTTGATTACCGTGGCAACACTGAGGGAGGTAACACCTGCACAATGGCAAAATTGGATTGACGCAATTAACGCCAAAGCGGAAATTTGCTCTGAGCAAACAACCAAGTCAGGTAAGAGTCGGTTAGTAAATCTGCGCGATCGCTTGTTTGAGTTGGAATTAGTAGCAACCAATACCACCAAAGACGAGTCTACATCTGTCCTGCGTTATGTGGGTAGTTGTCGGCACGACGGACTTGTGTTGCGTCCTGAACAAATCTTGTCTATGCTAGAAATAGTGGCTGGCGAAGTTCCCAATACAGAAAGTCTGTCTTCGGACTTGGCAGAATTTCAACTACTACACATTCACCGCAATCGGCTAGTTTTGGGGATATAATCCTTATAAGGGCAACTTGCTAGTAGTTGCCCTGATATTGTACACGATGGGAATTGATTTTTAGCAAGGTTGCGTTAGAATAGGATGAAGAGAAATTTTCTGGCGCTGCATTGAATGAGCTGGTTCACTACCCTGTCAGGGGGCAAAAGCAAAGATATCAGAGTGGAACTTCTAGGATTTTATCCCAGACAAACTGAGGCAGATTTAAAGAACACACTCTCTCTATAGCTACCTTGTGAATCAGTAACTAACAAAAGGCTTGCCCAGGGAACTCTTACTCTATGCTTTTAAAACAACTGCTGAATGCCTAATCCACATTACTAGTGCTGATGAGCCAGTGCGTTGGGAAGGCAGTGTGGTCTTCAAGGGCTTCCCCCAGGAGAACCTGCTTAAAGGGTTAACAGGCTTTTTCGCCCAGCGTCTCCGACTGGAGTTGCAAATGGTGTGCCTGAGCATAACCCTAGGGTTAAATCCGGAGAATGGAAAACAGAAGTAGTTTCTTTGTATTCACGACTCTAGTGGATTGCCAACAAAATCCAGCGTTCTGAATTAAAGTCTCACTTAGGAACGCCAGCTTACTCAAGTTGAAGGAGTGCGCTGCAAACAGAAGTGAGAACAACGGTTGCCGATGTTCTAAACTTCGCTTAATTGATAGCCCCTGTTGTAGACGCTGCTATGGGAAAACCTTTTGGCAGTACCTCATAAAGGAAACCTTTAAGACGCCACTACCTCAGCACGCAACTAATTCCTCAGGACTTTCAAATCAGGACTCCCTTTGATAAGGGTATAGTATCAAAAATCAACCACGGCCGGTTGATTTAATTGCTTAAACAATATGCAGCCGTTCTGTAATAATCACGCGTGTAAACGCAATCACAGCCTCAAAAGCTCTTTAACTTCAAAGCTCAGAAAAGCAATTTTTATTACCAGCAGCGCTTTTTGAGGGATTCAGTAGGGGCTAGAGGCATAACAAAGCTCCTCATCCCCGTTGCTGCTGCCAATTTTAGAGGGAATTGAATGCCAAAGCAAATTATCATCGCGGAACAGCATCAAATTGCTGCAGTCTTTTCAGAAGATCAAATTCAAGAACTCGTTGTTGCCACGGGTCATCACCAAATAGGTGATATTTATTTAGGGGTAGTAGAAAATGTATTACCTGGGATAGATGCGGCTTTTGTCAATATCGGCGATCCAGAGCGGAACGGCTTTATTCATGTAACTGACCTAGGGCCATTAAAGCTAAAGCGCACAGCCGCCGCAATTACAGAATTATTAGCACCACAACAAAAAGTGCTGGTGCAGGTGATGAAAGAGCCAACGGGGACAAAAGGCCCAAGGCTCACAGGTAACATTACCTTACCCGGACGCTATGTAGTGCTGATGCCCTATGGTAGGGGTGTAAACTTGTCCCGGCGAATTAAAAGTGAAAGTGAGCGCAACCGCTTACGAGCTTTAGCAATTTTGATCAAACCAGCAGGGATGGGTTTACTGGTTCGCACAGAGGCGGAAGGTAAACCAGAAGAAGCAATTATTGAAGATTTAGAAGTCCTGCAAAAACAATGGGAAGCCATCCAACAGGAAGCTCAATCTACCCGTGCGCCTGCATTGCTCAATCGGGACGATGACTTTATCCAGCGCGTCCTCCGGGATATGTACGGCGCGGATGTGAATCGGATTGTTGTCGATTCGAGTACTGGTTTAAAGCGGGTGAAGCAGTATTTGCAGAACTGGAGCGGTGGACAAACACCGCAAGGATTACTGATTGACCATCATCGCGATCGCTCTCCCATTTTAGAATACTTCCGCATCAGCGCCGCCATCCGTGAAGCCCTTAAGCCAAGGGTAGATTTACCTTCTGGCGGCTACATCATTATTGAGCCAACAGAAGCATTAACGGTGATAGATGTCAACTCTGGTTCCTTCACACGTTCAGCAACCGCCAGAGAAACAGTGCTGTGGACTAACTGCGAAGCAGCTACAGAAATCGCTCGTCAGCTACGACTACGGAATATAGCTGGGGTAATCGTGGTTGATTTTATTGATATGGAATCACGACGTGACCAACTGCAAGTCCTAGAGCATTTTAACAAAGCCCTGAAAGCAGACAAAGCTCGTCCCCAGATCGCCCAACTCACCGAACTGGGTTTAGTCGAACTTACCCGCAAACGTCAAGGCCAAAACATTTACGAATTATTTGGCGACACTTGTCCCACCTGTGGCGGTTTAGGATCATACTGTGCGGCTACCTGGAGAACATGAAAATCGTTTACCAACGCCAACCGAAATCCCCGAACGTTTTGTATCTGTAGCTCATAGAGAACCACGTCTGCCACTAGCCCGCGTTCCAGAACCACGGGATAGTTACGAGGGATTTGGGGAAGGATTCGATGCTGATTCTGACTTGAGCGCTCTCAATCTGATCAACCATCCCAGCTATCAAGAACTCAGCGATAATAATAAGCGCCGTACCCGTACCCGCCGTAGTCGGATTGGTGTCAATGGGGCGAATGGCAAAGATGAACCTCGGATTGTGACTAATCCACTAGCTTTTGTCAACGAACCAGATTTAGACCTTGATGCTGAAGTAGAACTGACACCAACACCAGAGATACCCCCACCCACTCTGGGCAAACCTACTTGGACTGACAGAACAGAACGCACTAAAATTACCAAAGCAGAGCCAGTTAAACCAGTGGTAGAACCACCGGAAATTGTACCTGTAGAAATGACGGGAGAGGAACAGGATGTTTTCGCTTTAATGGGAATTTCGCCTCTGGTACGTTTGAATCGAGAGGTCAAAAATCCTAAGTCTGTGATTATTAATGTTGTCCAGCCAGGACAAGCCCCCACTACCCCAACTGAATCAACCCCAGACTCAATTACCACTGAAATCACACCCAGTACAGTCACCCCAGTCAAAACACCAGCACCACAAGTTGAGCTAAAACCCAAATTCTCTGTGCCAGAAATCACTGAACCATCAGGGTTTACTGATATCGCTGACGAAAATGAAGCCAATAGCACCAGCATTGCTAACCGTCGCCGTCGTCGTCGTTCCTCGGCTGTAGACGGTAGTACATCTACCATAGAAGACAGTTAGTTAAGTCTCCTGATGCTAGAAAAAGAGCAAACTGCTGTTGCTAGTTGGTTAACTATATCCCTAACTGAACCGAGTTGGCTGGAGTTATCCGTCTTATCAGGTACTTCAGGAGTAGCTGGCGTTGATGAAGTAGGGCGAGGTGCTTTATTTGGTCCTGTAGTTGCGGCTGCAGTGATCTTACCAAATCATGTTTGGTCAGAATTGATCGCAGCTAAAATTAAAGATAGTAAAAAGCTTTCTAGCTCTCGTAGAACAAAGTTAGCGCAGCAAATTTGTGCATCGGCCATAGATTGGAAAATTGGGTTTGCTTCCACTACGGAAATTGATCAAATAAATATTTTGCAAGCAACACTGTTAGCAATGAAGCGGGCTGTGCTGAAATTAAAAGTACAGCCTGCACTTTGCTTAATTGACGGTAATCAGTCAGTCAAAGACTTACTATTACCGCAACAAACAATAGTTAAGGGCGATGAGCGATCGCTGAGTATTGCCTCTGCTAGTATTGTGGCTAAAGTTTGGCGTGATGATCTGGTGCTGCGTCTGGCGTCCAAGTACCCCATGTACGACCTAGAACGCAACAAGGGTTATGGTAGCCCAAAGCACTTGCTAGCACTGCAACAACACGGTCCCTCACCCCTACATCGCAAGTCCTTTCGTCCTTGTCAGTCGAATTGATTTGTCAGTTGTCACTAGTCGTCCACCAACCGAACAATGCTAGGTTTGTGATAATTTTTTGTAGTGAGGACTTTAGTCCTCGTCTTTTTGAGGAGTTTACTCCTCACTACAAACCCTTAAAAGCTGATGTGCTGGACTACTAGAGCGCCAGTCCACTAATATATATTGACAAAAGATTAAGTATGTGTATCGGGGGAAAACGCCGATTTTGGGCTAAATATTTAGGTCTGGTTTTTTGCGATGTCTACGACGGGCGTAGCTGTAGCATTAAAAAGGAGATCCTAAATGTTCAATTTAAACAACACACATATTCTGTATTTTATGTCAACTATTTCTACTGGACTGGCGCTCTAGTAGTCTATGTCATTAATTTTGAGGGTTTGTTTGTAGTTGCGCTTGGCTAACGCCACGCTGCGCTTTAGCGCCATTGATTGTGCCGGCGCTAAAGCGCAACTACGAACCTATCAAAACTTTTTTTTGAGACAGAGTACTAGTCCCCAAGTCTCCCCATTTCCCCAAAGTGAATAAAATTAATCAGGATTCAAAATTGGTAGCTCCCTATCATTACCAAGCCCTTTGTCTTTTGTTTGTGAGACTACCCAGTGGCGATAATCTGCTAGGAGTTGATGTAGCAATCGTTGCTTAACCGTCAACAGTACGCTCTTGAGCAAACCATTGCCGGTGGCTTCTAAAATCGGCTTGGGCGTGAAAGAAAATGGTGGTGGTAGATCCACCTGTACTTCTAAATCCGCTCTTCCTTGTAAACGAGTTCCAGTACTTAGCTGATATGGAGACAAATTTCCGTTTAAATTCAGACTAAAGCGCTGGTTAATATACTCAAAACCCACAATTTCACAACCTACCGATCGCAAATAAATTGTTCCATTTGATTCCGCCCACACTCTCATGTCTACAGTAGGTTGAATACTAAGTGACAAAAAAGTTAGAGGTCGCATTTTTAACCGAAATACTTCATCAGTAATTTGTTGAATCCGGCTGGTATCAACTAAAGCATGAACCAGGCGTTGGGGCTGACGCAAATAGTGTTGAATGGGAATAGGCTGCTCTGGAACAGCGATTTCAACCGATTGTGAGGCAGTAAACCGGGTAACCATGAGCGAATTAAATAAGCTGTCTTTCAATTTTAATATTTTTTAACAAATTGGATTTGATTACTTAAACCCTTAAAATTTATTGATAATACAAATTATCGTTGCCCAAAATCATTGTGTACCCCGGAGGGAAATGAGGACTAAAGTCCACACTACAAACCTTTAATTATTTACGCCGCTGTACTTAGATCAACTTAGACTTTTAGTCTTGACAAAAAACCAATAATATGTATAAAAAATTGGGTTAAGGCATGACACTATCGATCGCACATTTAGGACCGGCGGGAACTTACACGGAACAAGCAGCCGTGTTTTATGTCAACTGGCTGAGTCAAAATCAGGGCATTGAAGGGATATTATGCCCCTATTCCAGCATCGCCCAGTCATTACAAGCCGTCGCCCAAAATCAAACGCAGTTAGCTGTTATACCAGTAGAAAATACTATTGAAGGCAGTGTTACTATGACAATGGATGCACTGTGGCAGTTAGACAGTTTGCAAATTCAGTTGGCTTTGGTAATGCCCATCGGCCATATGTTAATTTCTTGTGCCACTAGTTTAGATGCCATTAAAACTGTTTATTCTCACCCCCAAGCTTTGGCACAGTGTCAGGGGTGGTTGGGTAAATTTTTGCCAGATGTGCAATTAGTTCCCAGTAATTCTACTACTGAAGCACTACAGGGACTGAAGCAGGATTTAACAGCAGCTGCGATCGCATCTAGCAGAGCGGCTCAACTTTACAGCCTACCGATACTAGCCAGGAGCATTAACGACTATCCAGAAAATTGTACCCGGTTTTGGGTGGTTAGTCGTCGTCAATCGGAGGCTAATTATCATATATCTGCCAGTAATACCCACACTTCTTTAGCTTTCAGTTTACCAGCTAATGTACCGGGGGCGCTGGTTAAACTATTACAAGTATTTGCTCAAGTAGGGATTAATCTCAGCCGCATAGAATCTCGTCCCACAAAGCGATCGCTAGGAGAATATTTGTTTTTTGTTGACTTAGAAGCAGATAACTCTTGTGCAAAAATGCAATCTGTTTTGGCAGAATTAACAACCTACACAGAAATTTTAAAAGTCTTTGGCAGTTATCATGTTTTGCAGATCAACGTTGAATAGTGTCTATGTGGTTGAACAACGGTTTTAACACAAAGACACGAAGACACTAATTTGTGATAATTTCTAATTAAACGTATCTTTGAGGACAGTACGAGCTGCTAAGTGGTTGCGAGTGGAGGTCAAAATTTCTGCTTCTCGTTCCAGACGAGTTGTAGTGTCGCGCATTTCTAGTAATGCTTGTTGTTCGGGGGCGACACCGTAGAGGTTGCTTGCTACCCAATATGATAGCTCCGTTGGCAAATCGGGTAAATCTTCTGGGAGTTCAATATTTTGTTCAGTTAATTTGGCTGAAAGACGGACAACATCTCGCAACAGTTGTTCTACCTCAGAAGCTAAAGGTCGTAAATCTTGTGTGGGCGGCTGGTTCTTCAACCCATTCTACCAAACCAACAAGGTACGGCTTTTCGCGCACGTACTCTAAAACACGGAATCTTTGTTGTCCTAAAGTTAGCATTTTGATCCGGTCATCTGGCAGCCGCTGGTAATGAATAATTTCGGCGCAGCAGCCAACGTTGGCAATTTTCCCTTGAACTGGATCGACCATCAATACCCCAAACCTGCGATCGCTCTCTAAAATCGTGTTCATCATGATTCGATAGCGAAATTCAAAAATGTGCAGGGGTAATGGTCTACTAGGAAATAGAACTACTTCGGGTAACGGGAACAGAGGTAGTTCTCGAACTGCAATTTTAGAAGAGGATGTCATTGTTACGTTAGTATAAATTGAATCTTTAAAATTTATTCTTCTCTACTTTTCCCGTACTCTGTTTACATTCTATCATTTGTTTTACAGCTAATAAAAAGCCCTGAAGAAATTCATCTCAGGGCTATGTTATAATTAATACAATATTTAATTCTCCAGTCAGAAGGCAAAAGGCAAAGATTTATTGCCTTTTGCCTTGATTAATTACAATTTGACTTCGATATCCACACCAGATGGCAGATCTAGTTTCATCAGCGCATCAATCGTTTTTGAAGAAGGTTGGTAAATATCAATAATCCGGCGATGGGTGCGGGTTTCAAAGTGTTCGCGGGAATCTTTATCTACGTGAGGCGATCGCAATACACAATAGATTTTACGTTTTGTTGGTAAAGGAATTGGACCGATAGCTGTGGCGTTAGTGCGGTTAGCTGTGTCTACAATCTTCTCGCAAGATGTATCCAATAAACGGCGGTCAAAAGCTTGTAACCGAATTCTGATCTTCTGCTGCTGTAGAGTTGCCATCTTTAATTTTCCAGGTTCTGATTAATTAAGGGAATGGGGATTGGGGAATTACGAATCAGTAATTTATTGAATATAGGGCAGCGAAAGGAGCAGAGAGGCGTTTTACCATCTCTGCTCCTTGCTTATGAGCCAAAAAAGGTGCTACTTGATGATTTTAGAGACGACACCAGCACCGATGGTGCGACCACCTTCACGAATCGCAAAGCGCATCCCTTGCTCAATGGCGATCGCGTTGATCAATTCTACTGTGACTTTGATGCGATCGCCTGGCATGACCATTTCCACATCAGTACCGTCATCAGCGGTGAAGGATTTGATGGTGCCTGTTACATCAGTTGTCCGGACATAGAACTGGGGACGGTAGCCAGCGAAAAATGGCGTCTTACGACCACCTTCTTTTTCTGTCAGCACGTACACTTCACCTTCAAATTGCAGGTGAGGTTTAATTGAACCAGGTTTGGCAATTACCATTCCCCGTTCAATATCGGCTTTCTGAATACCCCGGAGTAGTACTCCAGCGTTATCCCCTGCCATACCTTCCTCGAGACTCTTTTTAAACATCTCAATTCCGGTAACGGTGGTAGAGCGAGTGTCTCTAATGCCCACTAATTCGACGTTATCACCAACTTTGACTTTACCCCGCTCAATCCGACCGGTGGCGACTGTACCACGACCTGTGATGGAGAATACGTCTTCTACCGCCATCAAGAAGGGCTTATCTATATCCCGCTCTGGGGTGGGGATGTAGGCGTCTACAGCGTCCATTAGTTGGTAGATTTTATCTACCCACTCATTTTCACCACGCTGAGTTTTGGGATTCTTGGTCATTGCTTCGAGAGCCTTCAGACCGGAACCTTTGATAATGGGAATATTGTCACCATCAAAATCATAACTAGTAAGCAATTCCCGCAGTTCTAGTTCTACTAGTTCCAACAGTTCTTCGTCATCCATCATGTCTTGTTTGTTCAAGAAGACCACCAAGCTGGGAACGCCTACCTGTTTTGCTAGCAGGATGTGTTCGCGAGTTTGGGGCATAGGGCCATCGGTCGCAGCCACTACGAGGATACCTCCATCCATTTGCGCCGCACCGGTGATCATGTTCTTCACATAGTCAGCGTGTCCGGGACAATCTACGTGAGCATAGTGACGGTTTCCGGTTTCATACTCAACGTGAGCTGTATTGATGGTGATACCCCGTGCCTTTTCTTCTGGCGCGTTATCGATTTGGTCATAGCCTTTAGCAACAGCCTGACCATTAGCCGCCAAGGTCATAGTGATGGCTGCCGTTAATGTAGTTTTACCGTGGTCAACGTGGCCAACAGTACCGATATTTATATGGGGTTTATTCCGTTCAAACTTTGCGCGTGCCATGAATCCTCGTTTCCTTTTCTAATTAAGCGTTCCCTTTGCTTTTTGCAATGATAGTTTCAGCTACGCTGCGAGGCACCTCTTCGTAGTGGCTGAACTCCATGGTGAAGATACCCCGACCTTGGGTCTTCGACCGGATATCAGTGGCGTAGCCGAACATGGTCGCCAGTGGCACTTTGGATGCTACTTTAGCGAGTCCCTGTTCAGTGCTTTGGCTTTCAATCTGCCCCCGACGGGAAATGAGGTCGCCAATGACGTTCCCGATGTAGTCTTCCGGAACTTCAACCTCAACTTTCATCATAGGCTCTAAGAGGACGGGTGAAGCTTTCAGCACAGCCTCTTTCATCGCCATTGAGCCAGCAATTTTGAAAGCCATTTCCGAAGAGTCTACATCGTGGTATGACCCATCAATTAGCGTCGCTTTGACATCAATCAACGGATATCCAGCTAGAACACCGGATTCGCAGCTTTCTTTCATTCCTTGTTCTGCGGGGCCAACGTACTCTTTAGGTACTGAACCGCCGGCAATTTTGGAGACGAATTCAAAGCCTGTACCTGGTTCTCCAGGCTCCAAATTGATCACAACGTGACCATATTGACCTTTACCACCACTTTGGCGGATGAATTTGCCCTCAACTTTGTTCACAGCTTTCCGAATTGTTTCTCGGTAAGCTACTTGCGGCGCACCTACATTCGCTTCCACCTTGAATTCTCGTAACATCCGGTCTACTAGAATTTCTAGGTGGAGCTCTCCCATCCCCGCGATCACGGTTTGGTTTGTTTCCGGATCGACGCGGACACGGAAGGTTGGGTCTTCTTCTGAGAGAGATTGCAGGGCTTTGGATAGTTTATCCATGTCATTTTTGGTTTTGGGTTCAACCGCTACCGATATGACCGGTTCAGGAATAAACAGGGATTCCAGAATTACTGGCGATCCATCATCACAGAGCGTGTCACCTGTCAAGGTGTCTTTTAATCCCAGGGCTGCTCCCAAATCACCCGCCCTCAGTTCATCGACATCTTGCCGATCATCTGCCTTCATGAGAACTAAACGGGAAATCCGTTCTTTTTTATTCTTACTAGCGTTTAGAACGTAGCTACCCTTTTTCAGGACACCAGAATAAACTCGCACAAATGTCAGGCGACCGTAAGGGTCAGCCATAATCTTGAATGCCAGAGCTGCTAGGGGTTCGTTGTCATCAGCCCGCCGTTCAACAGCAGCGCCATTGGGCAGTAAGCCTTGAATTGGCGGTACTTCACTTGGCGCTGGTAGGTAATCTACCACGGCATCCAGCATCAACTGCACGCCTTTGTTTTTGAAGGCCGAACCGCAAAGTACTGGTACAATTGTCCCCGCAATTGTGCCTTTACGCAGGGCTAAAGCGATTTCAGCTTCTGTAAGTTCTTCGCCCTCGAAGTACTTAGTCATCAGAGCATCATCTGTTTCTGCCGCCGCTTCTATTAGTTTGGTGCGGTATTCTTCTACTTGGGCTTGCAATGCTTCTGGGATATCTGTTTCCTGGATATCTGTTCCTTGGTCATTTGCGTAAATATACGCACGGTTTTTCACCAGATCAACAATCCCTTGGAAGTCGTTTTCACTACCAATTGGTAGTTGGATGGCGATCGCATTAGCCCGCAGGCGATCGCGCATTTGTTCGTGAACTCTATAGAAGTTCGCTCCTGTGCGATCCATCTTGTTGATAAAGGCTATCCGTGGTACTTTGTAGCGGTCTGCTTGTCGCCACACTGTCTCTGATTGTGGTTGCACGCCTCCGACTGAACAAAATACTGCGATTACACCATCCAACACGCGCATAGAACGCTCAACTTCAATGGTGAAGTCTACGTGCCCAGGAGTATCGATAATGTTAATTTGATGATCTTTCCAGCTGGTACTGATCGCCGCAGCGGTGATGGTAATTCCCCGCTCCCGCTCTTGTTCCATCCAGTCTGTGACGGCAGTTCCTTCATGAACTTCGCCAATTTTATGAATTATCCCAGAGTAAAACAATATTCTCTCTGTTGTCGTTGTTTTGCCCGCATCTATATGCGCCGCAATACCGATATTGCGTACTTTCTCTAGCGGGATCGTACGTGCCACAGTAGCCTCCTATAGTTTTTGCCTCATGATATCTTGTATATTACTCTTTGTTAAGATTCTATACTTTTACGGAAAACCGTCTTTTTCAGAATTTCACGATATATCGCTGTGATCATCACGATATATCGTTTATGTACTTAGTAACGATAATGTGCAAAGGCTTTGTTAGCTTCCGCCATCCGATGAGTTTCTTCCCGCTTGCGAATAGCATTTCCGGTTTCGTTGGCAGCATCCATTAACTCATTAGCCAATTTACCGGCCATTGTCCGCCCTGGTCTAGACCTAGAAAACTGCACCAGCCAACGTAGTGCTAGGGTTGTACCCCTATCTGAACGCACTTCCATTGGTACTTGGTAGGTCGCTCCGCCGACTCGCCGAGCTTTTACTTCTACTAAGGGAGTTGCATTTCTGACTGCCCTTTCAAAGGTTTCTAAGGCACCAGCACCAGTGCGTTCCTCAATAGTTTTTAAGGCCTCATAAACAATCCGTGCGGCAAGTGATTTCTTGCCATGACGCATGATCCGCCTGATGATCATACTAACAAGGCGACTGTTATACACAGAGTCAGACGGAACTGGGCGCCTTTGAATAACACCACGACGAGACATAATTCTCCCTTAATTCAAATTTGGCAACGAAATTATATGCTATCAAACACTGGAAACTAAAAGCGGTGGAACCTGCCGCTCTCACTTACGCAATTTTTGCTTTACAATGGCACGGTCTTTAACGTATGGATTGACCTGCTACCCACAACTAGAAATACAAGGCGACAACATTATAAACCTTAATTTCCAGATGAACATGCTGCTGTCGCTCAGATGATTCTTGTCCAAACTTCCTACACTTGCTCGCTTAGTGCAGGGTGTAGCTTGATTTGTGTAAACAAACACAAGAACTAGAATAACTGCAGTTTAGCAGCGATCGCCGTTTTTTTGTTCTGCGGCACTGGCAAGGGAGGCAATTAATCGTGTTTGAGGCGATTAATCGCCTCAAACCTATTTTTTCGCTGCTTTTGGACGTTTGGTTCCATACTTGGAACGACCTTGCTTGCGGTCTTTGACTCCGGCTGTATCTAAGGTGCCACGGATGATGTGGTATCTCACGCCTGGCAAATCCTTAACCCGACCGCCACGAATCATCACTACTGAGTGTTCTTGTAAGTTGTGACCAATCCCTGGAATGTAAGCTGTCACTTCAAATCCTGAGGTTAGTCTCACTCTTGCTACTTTGCGTAGAGCTGAGTTAGGCTTTTTAGGTGTAGTCGTGTATACTCTGGTACAGACCCCCCGACGTTGGGGGCACTGCTTCAGAGCAGGGGACTTGGTTTTCTGACGCGCTTTTTCGCGTTCACTACGTATGAGCTGCTGTATTGTTGGCATGAGTTACAGCGCATGAAGCTGCTTATGGTCTAAGTTTTAACAAATCCTGATTATATCGTTTTTTACGGTTTTATGTCAATTATAAATTATTTAGTGGTCAATTGTTTAGTTGTTATTTGACCAATAACTAATGACTAATTGCGAAAGAATTACCACAGCTACAGGTTGTGAGCGCCTGGGGATTGTGGAAGCGAAAACCACCGCCCATCAGATCTTCTGTATAATCGAGTGTCAAACCATTAACAAAATCTATGCTTTCGGCATCTATGACTACTTGGATGTCGTTCACATCAAAAAGGCGTAGGCGTAGCGCAGAGTAGGCATCGCTCATATTTACCGTTGGCTCAAATGACAGATCATAAAACCACCCGGAACAGCCGCCTGGTTTAACTGCCAATCGAAACAAAACGTTGCTGTGCTGCTTTGACTTTAATCGCTCGATTTCACTAGCGGCGGCTGGACTCAGATGAATCATAAATTAAATGCGGTTTGAAAATTAAAAACCCCATCTTCAATCTTAAGATGGGTTGACATTAAACTACATTTATTTTCAGAACCTGCTTGGAGGCGTTGGTGCGCTCAAATACACGCTCCAACGCCTGATAACTCTTAACTTCTAACTATTTTAACGCTTGTTTTCATGAGTCCGAGCATAATCGTCTTGGTAGCGAATAATATCATCTTCGCCTAAATATTCGCCATTTTGCACTTCAATCAACACTAAGGGAATGACGCCAGGATTCTCTAGACGATGAGCGGTACATTGGGGTACATAAGTTGACTGATTATTACTTAACAGCACTTCATTTTCACCGCAAACTACCCTAGCTGTACCACAGACGACTATCCAATGTTCGCTGCGGTGGTGGTGCATTTGCAAGCTGAGACGGTGGCCGGGCTTAACTTCTATACGCTTAATTTTGTATCCTCGCCCTTCTTCCAAAACTGTAAAAGAACCCCAAGGGCGCAGTTCAGTTGCAGCAACGCCTCTGGAAGTAGCGACTGAGGATAAGGGCAGAGTTTGAATTGGCGTTGTTTCTTGAATTTGAACCATAGTTACCTCATTTGGAGACATAACAAACCGTCTGTACTCTTAACCATTGATCGAAAAATCTGGCTTGATCTTGCAACCGTAAAAATCAGTAATTAAGTTACACCTTGGCAAACATAGCAAAATCAACCTTTATGCTGTCAAGCACAACGACTATAAGTATCGTGTTTACACTAAGTCTTCATCAAGCACAATAGCAACTTATTCCCAACTTTAAAAAGGGACTGGGAATAATAGCGTTTCTCTGTCAAGTGAGGTACAGGAACTGCACCCCCAACCCCCTAAGCGCAAGCGAGGAGCTTGCTCTGATGCACCTCATGTGATTAGGAAATGCTAAAGGAGAGTTACAATGCCCCATGCCCTAGGAATTTTAGATTTTAGATTGAAGTCAAATCCAAAATTACCAATCCAAAACTTGTACTGAGCTTGTCGTAAAGCCTGCGGCATAGCTACGCTTAAGGCGCAGCCTCTGTCTACGACACGCTCCGCGAACGTAGAGAAGTATCCAAAATTGAATTGCCCCATGCCTTATCGCTTCTGTTGGAGAAAAATACCAATACCGTTATGGACACGAGCTGCGGTACTAGGGGAACGGTTAAGTAGCTGCCCTCCTAAGTAAAGACTAGTAGAACTACCGCCATCTAAATTTAGGGCATCTACACAACCTAGAAGCTGCATGAGTTGGGCATGTTCCGCTAAGGTGGGGCCAGGTCCACCTGCACGATTATGGATGGCAACAATCATCACCTGACCTGTGCTGGTTGTACAAATGCCACTGCGAATCGCCTTTTCGGACATAAAGGCAGCACTGAATTTTTCACTTTTGCCATCCAGGACTATTTGCCGATTTTGCACTAATAGTGGTCCTGCGCCCACAATATAGGGATAACGATTAAACTCAGCCGGAGTAGTGGCGCTGGTAATGCTGAGTGTAGCGCCAATGGGCAACTGTGAGGCTAGATTACCAGCGTTGCCACGTAAAGTTAATAGGTAGCCATCTTGGGGAATGGGAACATTGGTTTGACCTGTTTTACCCCCTGGTAATTGATTAATCACTTGGTTTTTCTGGACAACAAGGATAATTTCGTTGTCTGTCAGGGGTGTGTAGGTCGGTCCCCAAACTGGGGTGTAACGAGCTATACCACTTTGAGTGTAGCCACTATTGAGAAAGAGAATCGGCAACCGCAGATTATTAGGTGCAATTATCGTTTCTTCTAATGTCAAACGACCTAAGTAAAATTGCCCAGCATCATTCCAGGCGATCGCACCTCGGTTGAGTATGGGGCCTGATAACCACTGACTATCGCGGCGAATTGCACCTAAGGGTAAGAGATTATTGCGGTTAAAATAACCACCGTTAATCGCGGCTACAGCTAAATACCGTTGTGCTGTTTTAATCAAGGGAGCAGTCCCCGGTATGGCATCGGGGTTACTCCAAATCGGTTTTAGGGTTAGCCCAAAGGACTGAGGATTAATTTCTAACCAAACAACAGGAAACTTTTCTGTGCCTAAATTGACAAATTGTTGTCGCCAGCGCAATCCCCGTGCCCAGGTAATATCTTTCTCTACCATTGCATCTGGGCGGATTTCGATGATCAGGCGATTGGGGTTGGCGACAGTGGTAATTCGGGGAGACTGGCCAAAGGGAACACTGAGACTAATAATTGTTTGGTTGTTGACTACCTCGACTTGTTTAATTAGTGGTTCTGGGGTTGGTGCTGGTGGTATTGTTGTTGGTAGTAATTGTTTGAGGAGATTGGGTATTTGTATTGGTGCTGGTGCTGGTGGTTGGGGAGTGTAGCGTTGTATCAAGACGGGATCGGCTATTCCATCTAGGGTAATTTTCCACTCTCGATTTGGCTGTGTAGTGGGTTTGGCAGTTTGGGTATCTGGGTCGGGAGTTGCTATAATTGGTAACCCTTCTGAGACTTGCCAAGGCGTTGGGTGATCTAAATTGACAACAAGGCGATCGCTTGCAGGTGCTGGACTTTGAACAATATCTGTCACTTTTGCTGCCGGCGTGGAAATCACCAAGGTGTTACCATTGGCTTGGATCTGCCATCCCGCTGTTTGAGCAAAATTTGTCATATCTAGATAGCGATAGCCACTCAGTAGCCAAGCGGCTAATACTAGTGGCGGTGTAGTTGAGGAAAACCATTCTACTGGTTGTCTAGTAGGATTACTGCTGTTTAACAAATCTATGCCGATGAATTGCCTCAGTGCCCCATCACTGATATTAGTTGTGACTTTATTAGTCCCACTCCTGCGTTGTAACCAGGCGCCAGATAAGGTATGACCATTAAGCAAAATTTGATTACCAGAGGATTGCACCCCTGTCCTTGGAGGTGTCGCTGACTGAGGAATCAATCTTGGTCTTGGTTTGATATCTATGGGAGATTGTTGGGCAATAGTAATATTGGTACTATATAAACACAGTGCGATCGCTAGTATTGGCGACACAGTAGCCCAAAAACCCCTATTTTTGCTAATTGTGGACATAGCACTGTCGTCTTTTTCTTGGCTATAATTCGGCATTTTCACCATCATTTGCTTGGTAATTTTGAAGGCTATCACCCAAGATACAGGTTAACTAATTATGCGGAAATATTAAAAAATCATGATATGAATTGGTAATAAACGTGATAATGTATAGGGTGGCTTGTTATCTCTTGCAGAAACAAACAAGCTTTTACCACCCAAAATAGTGTTCTAACTATCACTAGTTGCCAGGAAACCATGACATTAGTCTTGGTTGTCAACGAAAATATTTGAGCCTCACCAATGGTTGCTTTTATTGCTACTTCAGTGGGGTAGAGCTAGTAATAACACAGGTGGCAATTGAATTAGCAGCAAAAATTTAGACGACAACACAAAGATTTAGGAATTGTCAAATGGACATATAGTGTAATAGGCTGATTTTGTGACCGAATCAGGAAAATTTCGGTTTACAAGGCAGTGAAGCGTTCAAATTACGTTTTGTTTCAGGTGAGTCGAGACTGGTTTGATTTGAAACAAGAAATTTAGTAACGATTGAGCTTCACCATATCAATAGAAAATTATCAGGACAAAGGTATTTTGTCTAACTCAGCATAAAAACATAAAAAATAACGCGATTATTTTAACACGGGTGAACCAAAAAGTAAAACCGAAGTTAAAATTTTTTTTCCCTAAATTTCGGTGATTCTAGATTTCTCCATTGTTAAAGTTAGAAATTTTTTCTCACAAGTAGCGACAAGATTCGTAACTCAAAATTTCAGGAACAGGGTATGAACAATCAACCGATGAATCAAGAGCAAAAAATGACATTTTCCGGTACTAATGCCAAGCAGACCTATCAGGGGCAAAAATGGTTAGTAGAGGAACGGGATGCTTGTGGTGTAGGGTTTATCGCCCATCGCCTAAATATTGAGGGACACGAAATTGTCACAAAAGCCTTAGCTGCTTTAACCTGCTTAGAACATCGGGGTGGTTGTAGCGCCGACCAAGATTCGGGTGATGGCGCTGGGATATTGACGGCGATACCCTGGGAGTTGTTCCATCAAGAATCTACCCAATGGGGGATAGATTTTTCATCCAATAGCAACTTGGCAGTGGGGATGGTATTTTTACCACAAGACCCCCAATCTGCAAAAAAAGCGCGGACAGCAATTGAAGAAATAGCGTCTGAGGAAAAATTGACTGTACTGGGTTGGCGAGTAGTACCAGTACAGCCTCATTTACTGGGAATACAAGCCAAAGAAAATCAACCGCAAATAGAACAAGTTTTTCTCAATTCTGCCCACAAGGGTGAGGAACTAGAACGGCAACTTTATATTACCCGCCGCCGCATTTTCGCAGTTGCCAAAAACATCTCGGAAGACTTTTATATCTGTTCCTTGTCCAGCCGGACAATTGTCTATAAGGGTATGGTGCGTTCGGCAGTATTGGGAGAATTTTACGACGATTTAAAAAATCCGGCTTACAAAAGCGCCTTTGCTGTCTATCACCGCCGCTTTAGTACCAACACTATGCCCAAATGGCCTTTAGCTCAACCGATGCGGTTATTGGGTCATAATGGGGAAATTAACACTCTATTGGGGAATATCAACTGGATGATGGCACGAGAAGCCACCCTCAATCATCCAGTGTGGGAAAATCGCATCGATGAACTCAAGCCACTGGTTCATATTGACAATAGTGACTCAGCCACCCTAGACAACGTGTTTGAGTTGTTAGTGCGTTCCGGTCGCAGTCCGTTGGAAGCCTTGATGATTATGGTGCCAGAAGCTTACCAAAATCAACCTTCTTTGCGCGACTATCCAGAAATTGTGGATTTCTACGAATATTACAGCGGTTTGCAAGAAGCCTGGGATGGCCCGGCACTTTTGGTATTTAGTGATGGACTAAAAGTTGGTGCAACACTAGATCGTAATGGCTTAAGACCAGCTCGCTATCTGATCACCAAAGATGATTATATAGTCGTCGGTTCCGAAGCTGGTGTGGTGGAATTCCCAGAAGCTGAGATTATTGAAAAAGGTAGACTTGGCCCTGGTCAAATGATTGCTGTGGATTTACAAACCCATGAAGTGTTGAAAAATTGGGAAATTAAGCAGCGTATCGCCAAGCAGCATCCTTATGGAAAATGGTTACAACAACACCGCCAAGACCTCAAAAATTTGGTCAATGGTGATACCGCAGGCGCAGAGTCTACGACATCTGTCAATGGAAATGGTCATAAACCAACTGAAAATGGGAATGGTCATAAACCAACTGACAACGAACAACTGACAACTCAGCCAAAAGATCGACAAACTCTGCTGCAACATCAAATTGCCTTTGGTTATACCACAGAAGATGTGGAAATGATTATTCAGCCAATGGCCTTACAAGGTGCAGAACCGACTTTCTGTATGGGGGATGATATTCCCTTAGCAGTGTTGTCAGAAAAACCCCACCTACTGTATGACTATTTCAAACAGCGCTTTGCTCAAGTAACAAACCCAGCTATCGATCCCTTGCGGGAAAGGCTAGTTATGTCCTTGAAAGTCGAACTGGGTGAACGAGGTAACTTATTAGAAGTTAAGCCAGAATATGCTCGCCGAGTCAAGTTAGACTCACCAGTGGTGACTGAAGCCGAATTAGAGGCGATTAAACTTTCGGGATTTGCGACAGCAGAGTTGTCCACAGTGTTTCCTATCGCCGCAGGGCCAGAAGGCTTGAAAGCAGCAGTACAATCTTTGCAAGCCAAAGCTGCAGAATCGGTGCGAGCAGGTGCGAAGATTTTAATATTGAGCGATGGCCACGGCGAACTACGCCAACGTTCAGGATTAGACACTGAATACACCTACATTCCCCCCCTGTTAGCCGTGGGTGCTGTCCACCACCACTTGATCCGCGAGGGTTTGCGAATGAAAGCATCCCTAGTGATTCATACCGCCCAATGCTGGAGTACCCATCACTTTGCTTGTCTGATTGGTTACGGTGCGGGTGCAGTTTGTCCCTACATGGCTTTAGACACCGTGCGCCATTGGTGGTCTGATCCTAAAACCCAACAATTTATGACAAGGGGTCAAATTGCTACCCTGACCTTAGACCAAGCGATCGCCAATTATCGCAAAGCAATTGCATCTGGGTTACTAAAAATTCTCTCCAAAATGGGAATTTCTCTGCTTTCCAGCTATCAAGCAGCCCAAATATTTGAAGCTATTGGGATTGGTGGAGATTTATTAGAATTGGGATTTAAGGGGACAACCTCTCGCATTGGTGGTTTGAGTATCAGCGAACTGGCGCAAGAAGTACTTTCCTTCCATCACAAGGCTTTCCCAGAACTTACCACCAAGAAATTAGAAAACCTCGGCTTTGTTCAGTACCGGCGCGGTGGCGAATACCACATGAATAGCCCCGAACTGGCGAAAGCACTACATAAGGCAGTAGATGGTAAAAAATATGACCACTACGAAGTTTATCAACAGCACCTCCACGGTAGACCTGTAACCGCCCTACGTGACTTGTTAGACTTCCAAAGCGATCGCCCCTCGATTCCCTTAGCAGAAGTAGAATCAGTCAGTGATATTGTCAAACGCTTCTGTACAGGTGGAATGTCCTTGGGTGCTTTGTCACGAGAAGCCCATGAAGTTTTGGCGATCGCCATGAACCGGATTGGCGGTAAATCCAACTCTGGGGAAGGCGGTGAAGACCCAGTGCGTTATAAAGTCTTAAATGATGTAGACGAATTTGGTCATTCCCCCACCCTCCCGCACTTAAAAGGACTGCGAAATGGTGATACCGCTTCTAGTGCAATTAAACAAGTCGCATCCGGGCGTTTTGGTGTCACACCAGGATATTTAGCCAGCGCCAAGCAAATAGAAATCAAAATTGCCCAAGGTGCAAAACCAGGGGAAGGCGGACAGTTACCAGGGCCAAAGGTTAGCCCCTACATTGCCATGTTACGGCGCTCCAAGCCCGGTGTTACCTTGATTTCGCCACCACCGCACCATGATATCTATTCTATTGAAGACCTCGCCCAGTTAATTTTTGACCTCCATCAAATTAACCCTAAAGCCCAGGTGTCAGTGAAGCTGGTAGCAGAAATCGGTATCGGCACAATCGCCGCTGGTGTCGCCAAAGCCAACGCCGATATCATCCAGATTTCCGGTCACGATGGCGGTACAGGAGCCTCGCCACTGAGTTCAATTAAGCACGCTGGTTCACCTTGGGAACTAGGCTTAAGCGAAGTACATCGGGTTTTGATGAACAACAGCCTGCGCGATCGCGTGATTTTACGTGTAGATGGCGGTCTAAAAAGTGGCTGGGACGTGGTAATAGGTGCATTGATGGGTGGTGAAGAATTCGGCTTCGGTTCCATCGCCATGATTGCTGAAGGTTGTATTATGGCGCGGATCTGCCATACCAATCAATGCCCTGTGGGTGTCGCTTCTCAAAAAGAAGAACTGCGTCAGCGGTTTACTGGTATTCCAGAACATGTAGTTAATTTCTTCTACTTTGTCGCCGAAGAAGTGCGTAGCTTGTTAGCAAAACTCGGCTATCGTTCGTTGTCAGAATTGATTGGCCGTGCTGATTTGCTGACATTGCGTCAGGGGGTGGAACTGACTAAGACTCAATCACTCAACCTCAACTGCTTACTTCAACTACCAGATACTAAAGAAAATCGTAGCTGGTTAATGCATGAAGTAGTCCATAGCAACGGCCCAGTGCTGGATGACCAATTGCTTGCTGATCCAGAAATTCAAGCCGCGATTAGCAATCAATCAAAGGCGAGCAAAACCTTAAAAATAGTCAACACCGACAGAACAGTGGGTGCTAGATTAGCCGGAGCGATCGCCTCTGTGTACGGCGATAGTGGTTTTGCAGGTGCAAATTAACCTCAACTTCCACGGTAGTGTCGGGCAAAGTTTTGGGGCTTTCAACCTTCCTGGAGTGACTCTGCGACTGGAAGGAGAAGCCAACGACTATGTAGGCAAAGGAATGCACGGTGGTGAAATCATTATTAAACCGCCATCTGCTGCTAACTATGACCCAGCACAAAATGTGATAGTTGGCAATACCTGTCTTTATGGTGCTACAGGTGGGGTATTATTTGCCAACGGTTTAGCCGGAGAACGCTTTGCTGTGCGGAACTCCAAAGGTGTCGCCGTCATTGAAGGCGCTGGGGATCACTGTTGTGAATATATGACTGGTGGCGTAATTGTCGTCCTCGGTAAAGTAGGGCGTAACGTCGGCGCAGGGATGACTGGTGGATTGGCATATTTCTTGGATGAAGAAGGCACATTTCCTGATTTTGTCAACCCAGAAATCGTCAAAATCCAGTCAGTAAGTAGCGAAGCAGGCGAGAAACAATTGCAAGAACTAATTAAAGCCCATTGCGATCGCACTGGTTCGCCAAAAGCTGAGAAAATTCTGCAAAACTGGCAGGAATACTTGCCTAAATTCTGGCAATTAGTGCCACCTTCTGAGGCTGATAGTCCAGAAGCAAATCAGAAAAAACAGTCTGAGTTCAGTTTAGTTAGGAGTCAAGTGTCATAGCTTGTAGTTGCGCTTTAGCGCTATTCGCGCAGCGTGGCGAAAGCCAAGCGCAACTACAAACTAGTTATTGCTTTTTATTAGCAATTATTTTTTGCTCTTTATCTTGCATTTCTAAAAGTTCTGGAACAGTCACAAAGCTATAGCCTTGCTTGCGAAAATTATCAATAATAGTAGGTAAAGCTTGTACAGTTTGGGAACGATTTCCACCACCATCATGCATGAGGACGATACCACCAGGTTTTGCTTCCCTGAATACGTTACTGATTAACCTGGGAACACTAGGACGGGAGTAATCTACAGAGTCAGATGACCACATGATTAGAGCGTACTTGCTATTTTTAGCATAAGCAGCCACCCCATTAGTCATAATTCCCCCTGGTGGTCGAAACATATTTGTTTTTACACCGGTAGTCTTATAAATTATGTCTGTTGTGTTGTCAATTTCATAGGCAGCTGTCTGTGGACTCATAGAATGATACCAGTGATGCCAAGTATGATTAGCAACAGCGTGACCTTCCGCTACCACCCGCTTCATGATGTCAGGAAAATTTTTCACATTCTGCCCAATAACGCAAAATGTGGCTTTGATATCATTTTTTTTCAGGATATCTAATACTTGGGCTGTAGTCTCTGGCCAAGGGCCATCATCAAAGGTGAGAGCAATTACTTTTTTATTTGAGTGAGTTTTGCTTCTTCAATCGTTGTACCGAGAAAGCTTGCATGGTACCGGAACCGAAAGGCCCTTAGCAGTGGCTTCTTTTTCCCAAGTTGTCAGCATCGCCGCCTTTAATCCCTCAATCCGTTGTTGAGTTCCTGTTTTGGCAGCTATATTATTTTCATTGATATTTTGTTTACTCTGAGCGTCTGAAGCATTTGGTTTGACTAGCAACATCAAACCAAGGCTCAAACTACCAACTAAGGTAACCAACGCAATTAATATTCCTTGCGGCCAAAAAAACGACGACTTATTTTGTTCCACTGTATAGCTCCTTCAAGGGTCGTACCATCAGCCACTTAACTTATGGTACTTTATAGCACATCTGTCTATATACTTATATATCCAGTTAATTTCTGGTGATTCTGAAAATTTGCATCCAGATTAACAGAAATTTAAAACTTAGGCGTATAGATGATAAAAATTCAACTCAAATCTAGATAATCTGGCTAAAGGCGATCGCTGCCCATGCTGGATTTGGTAATGTTTAATTTCCATGACCCACCACCACAAGCGATCAAGCTGATACGGTCATATTTTTACACACAATTATCAGATACAGCACAATCTGGTGATTGCCCGCATTTTAAAAAATTATGTTTGTTGATAACAGTCCTCAATTCAATGATCTCTCCTGAGTATAAAGTGATTTGTAAGCATAGGGTGCGGCAGAGCTAAAATAATATTGAAAGCACATATATGTATGTCTAGTTCTTGGACGCACTGGGAAAATTGGAGATTTTTTTTGATTATCAGTCCGTTATTTTCGGATTGAGTAATACCTAGCTTGTCAGGTTTTGTATTTTTGTTCAAGAAGTAGCCTCGTTAATTATTTGACCCTGGGACGGGTATCTATCCACAAAAACCAAGAAATTACCGATTATATTGTTGATCAGGTATATTTTACTGCTGATGACCATTGTTTTATTTTTAAGAGAAAGTTAAGTTTAGCACTGAGCAATTGTTGCTTTTTAGCTTCTAAAAAGTAAGTAGACGACAATTAACTAAATATAGTTTCACTTGGAGAAGAGAGAGTTAGCTTTTCGCCTATAGCCTATATAACTTGGACTGCTACTAGTAATAAGCAGTTAAGCTGTTGCGTATCTAATTTCTATATTGGACGCGGGCAAGACTTAAGTGCGGGACGCTAGGCGCAGCTTGCTTCCCCTCCTGGGTACGGCGTGAGCGCTCAGTCGAACGCTGCCCGCACTACAATAATTTTGCGTTTTCGTGTTATACAATTTAGCTGCACATCAGCTTAATAGGGGTGATTTATTAATCATAAAATTAAACATTATTTATTATTTCAGTATAAATACTGAATTTTATGGATAATCATAAGTTAAGCTGGTTAATTCTGTGTTATGATATTATCTTTTGAATTTATTTAACCATTTAATGTTCCAATAAATGGTAACACTGCATACCAAGTATACTGTTTTTTTTTGGCACATTTCCTTACTACTGTAACCTCTCGCACCGCCAGACAGCGTAGTGCTTAAGGTGTTTGGACAGATTTTGAGCAAAATACTACTTGCTAGTGGTGCGCCACATTAATTTTTCAGGATGGGTAATTCGTAGTGAGGACTTTAGTTCTTGTCAAGTCAATGACTAAAGTCCTCACTACATTTTATTTTCTCCAGACTACTAATATAACTCCCAGCACAATAAAACTCAAACCTAGTAAACGTATCGGAGGAATCGATTCTTTCAAAACCCAGTAGCCCAACAATACTGAGAAAATATAACCTATTGATATTGCTGGCCCTGCGACGCTAAGGTTGACTCTAGTTAACAGAAGAATATAGGCTATAGCACCTATAGCGTAGCAAGATAACCCGATTAAAAGTTCTGGTGTTGAGATGATACTCAGAATATGATTAACAGCATTACCGGCATGAACTCTGCCTAATTTAATCGCACCTAACTTTAAAAAAAATTGTCCGGCGCTACTTATTAAGACTGACAATAAAAGTAAACTAAATTCTTGCAGACTCACAAATTTTTCCTAGAAATTTCATGGCGGAACATTGAGCAAATAATTCGTAATTCGTAAATAGAGGGTTTATTTGCTTGAGATTTTTGAGGCTTTAGTAATACCTCCTGTTTCTTTTAAAGTATAAATCGGGCGTCCTTTGACTTCTTCGTATATCCGACCAATATATTCGCCTAAAATACCAATACAAATTAACTGCACTGAACCCAAGAAAAACATAGCCAGTGTAATCAAGGTAAAGCCAATTAAGGGAGAATGTGGGTCAATTAAACGCCAATATATTACTAGTAATATCATTAATAGAGCCATTCCCGCTGACAGCAATCCTAAATAAGTTGCTAGCCTTAAAGGGACTCTTGAGAAAGAAATAATTCCATCAATTGCTAAAGCCCAAGATTTACCAAAAGTATACTTGACTTCTCCCGCAAACCGAGGATCTCGTTCAAAATGTACTGCTGTTTGGCGAAATCCTACCCAAGCACGTAAGCCGCGAATGTAGCGGTTGCGTTCAGGCATAGCATTAAGGATATCAACTACTTGACGATCCATTAAGCAAAAATCTCCAGTATCTGCAGGGATATCTACATGAGCTAGACGCCGGAGAATGCGATAAAATGCATAGGCAGTAAAACGTTTCAGCCAGCTTTTCTTTTTTACGAGATAGCCGTTGAGCATAAACAACTTGGTAGCCCTCCTGCCACTGTTCAATCATCCTGAAAATTAGCTCTGGTGGATCTTGCAAATCAGCATCCATAACAATGACGCATTCACCCTGAGTAAAGTTCAATCCTGCAGTCACTGCGATTTGATGACCAAAATTTCGAGCCAAACTGAGATAACGTACCCGACTATCACGATGGTGGAGTTCCCGTAGCATCATTAAAGAGCGATCGCGGCTACCATCGTCAATTAAAATCAATTCAGCTTCGCCGTCTAACTGTTCTATGACATTACTCAGACGGCGATACATTTCAGTAATGTTTTCTTGTTCGTTGTAAATCGGGATTACTAGAGAGTAGGTTGGTTTAGTCACAGTTAGTGTTTATATAAGCAGTAATAATTTAAATGCAAACTTTATATAAAATAACTTCATGATTAAGCATATAATAGCAGAATTAATCTATGTCATATATACCAAAAAAATCCAGATAACTTATATGAAATAAAGTGTTACAAATTACTTCGATTTTCCGGAAACATTGTATTTTGAGTCACAAATGACTGAAAAAATAGGATGCATTTTCGGAAACTCTTGGTTTTGTAGTTGCCTGCTTAGGAACCTTGCTATTAAGAGCTTAATACAAAGGTAATTATGTTATACTGCATAGGCAATTTAGTAACCAATTAAAGTATATCAGCCTTGTTTCCTCTATTGGTTTACATATTGCTCTTAACCGTGTATAAAAATCTTAACTTCTATCAAAGCTGAGTCAATCAATGAGCTATGCCACGACACGAATCATGTTACATGATTTCGTCAATCAGCATCAACGTTTAACCTTACTATTCTTAACTTTACCACTGCTGCTGTTTAGTAATGGCAATCAAAGCCTGTTAGCCCATGATGAAGCTTACTACGCCACACAGGCTCGTTCGATATTAGAAACTCAAGATTGGCTCACACCGCAATGGTGGGGTACACCTAACTACGATCGCACTATTGGGATTCAATGGTTAATTGCCCTAGCTTTTCAATTTTTTGGTATTAATGAATTTAGCGTCCGTTTGCCTAGTATCATTGCCTGTACCATTAGTGTTTTACTTACTTATGAGATAGGTAAAATTCTTTTAAATCGACAAGTTGCTTGGCTAGGAGCCATTATTCTCTGTCTGATGGGAATATGGATATCCGAAGCCCGTATGGGAAATCAAAATATTGCCTTAGTCTGCATTGAATTAATTGGAATTTGGGCTTTGTTGTCTGCTGAACAATTAGAATATAATCAAAAAAAACCAAGATTTTTTTGGGGAATATTAGCAGGCTCAACTATTGGTTTAGGGTTCCTGATTAAAGGATTCATGATTGTCTTGCCAGTAGTGGCACTTGCGCCTTATATTTTATTAAAAAATCGTGGACATCGACATTTATCAAATCTAGGAATTTATATTGGTTTAGTTATTGGGATACTACCAGTAGTAGTTTGGTTAGGACTCAGTTGCTTAAAATATGGCAACTTATCACCCGTACAAGAATTATTTGGCAAACTACTATTCTTGTCATCAACTGATACGTGGAATCCTGGTCCATTATATTATTTTTGGAATATTCCGCTCAATACTTTTCCTTGGGCATTTTTTAGTATCATTGGTGCGGTATCTGTTGCTTATAAAACACCCAAATTAGTTAATTATTCGAGAAAAATTGTAATTTTAGGTTATCCAATAATTTTATTTTTATTCTTAAGTTTTTTTCGGACACGTACACCCTATTATCCTCTACAATTACTACCTTTTATGGCACTACTAGCAGGGGTGGCTTTTGCATCTTTCGAGGATATTTATCAATCTCGTAAATATAATTTACGCCAGCTTATATCTGGGACATTTTATGTATTTACTGGTTTAGGTATTTTATTAGTTTTTATTGGTTTATTAATTAATTTAAATATTGATTTGTTTGGTTTAAATAAAATTCCTGATATTAAACAATATGGGATAATCGGCATAATTTTAGGTATTGGATGGTCAACAATAACTATAACCTGGAAAAATCGTCAACGTTTGCCAGCTAAATATTGGCTTGCTAGCTGGTTAATATCTCCTTGGTTAACTATAGCAGCCCTCGGATTTATTGGTGTTTGGGGAGATAGAACTCCAGATTTTAGAATATCCATTCAGCAGCCAGCTATTGCTCAAATCATCGCTTCTCATCCCATCAACTTTGTTGTAGAAACTCCACCGGATACTCAACCTAATTCCAGTCAATCTGTACAAGATAATTATTCAGATGGAGAAATTTCTAAAAGTCATATATTATTAACTTTTTATACTACACATTTAGGTAAAACTCTCAAACTTGAAAAATTACCAGCTAATAGTTATGCGTGGATTAGTCCCAGGATTCCTGTAAAATTTATAAATAAATACCAAAATATCGGCACTGTCAAAGGTTGGAACCTAATTTATAAGTAGCCGTCATGAACTGCGTAGACAAAAACACATGAAAATGGGCATGGGGCATCCCTAATGTATAATAACCTAGTTAAAGAAAAAACTAAAAAAAACTTTGATGAAATTGCTAGTGATTTAGACTGGTGGAATCGCCGCAATAAATATTATTATCAAGATATCCAAAATTTGCATAAGTTTCTAATTCCATCTGGTACTAATGTATTAGAAATTGGTTGTGGAACAGGTGATTTATTAGCATCACTAAATCCTAAAATAGGAGTAGGTGTTGATTTCTCCCAAGAAGTAATTACAATTGCAGAAGATAAATATCCCTCACTATTTTTTTATTGTCTCGATGCGGAAACTATTAGCCAAGAGTTGATTACAAATAGTTCTATATTTTCTGAAAAATTTGATTTCATAATTCTTTCGGGAATCCTTGGCTATCTCACAGATATTCAATTAGTTCTCCAAAGGTTACAGATATTTTGTCATCCCCGTACGCGAATTATCCTGACATTTCATAACTTTCTGTGGGAACCCCTACTGCGTTTTGCAGAACGTATTCATCAACGCCGTCCCCAGCCGCCACAAAACTGGCTATCGATGAATGATATTATTAATTTGCTGTCGATTACAGGTTATCAATCTGTGAAAATAGGTAGGCGGTTTTTAATTCCTAAACCCATTCCTATAGTTTCTGATTTGATTAACCGTTATCTTAGCCAGTTACCAGTAATTAATCATTTGGGTTTAACTAATTATGTCGTAGCACGCCCTGCTTGGTATAGTAATTCTGCAAAAGTGCAAGACTATACTGTCAGCGTAATTATTCCCGCCAGAAATGAAGCCGGAAATATTTCTGCTGCTGTAGAACGTTTACCCGAATTAGGAAAAAAGACTGAAGTAATATTTGTTGAAGGACACTCGAAAGATGATACTTGGGAGCAAATTCAACAATTAGTCCAAAATTATCAAGGTAATTTCACCCTAAAAGCATTTCAACAAACCAGTAAGGGTAAAGCGGATGCAGTGCGCTTGGGTTTTAGTGAAGCAACTGGAGATATTTTAATCATTCTCGATGCTGATTTAACAGTTCAGCCAGAAGAGTTAATCAAATTTGTAGAAGTAATTGCCACAAATCGTGGTGAGTTTATTAATGGTTCTCGCTTAGTTTATCCTTATTCTAATCAGGCAATGCCTTGGTTAAACTCAGTAGCGAATAAATTTTTTGCGTTGATATTTTCGTTTTTGCTGGGACAGAATATCAAAGATACACTTTGCGGTACAAAAGTTTTATGGCGAGACGATTATCAACGAATAGCTAATAACCGCAATTATTTCGGAGATTTTGACCCTTTTGGAGACTTTGATTTGCTATTTGGAGCGGCAAAATTAAATTTACATTTAGTAGAAGTGCCCGTGAGATATCAAGAACGCACGTATGGTAAATCTAATATTTCCCATTTTCGTGAAGGGTTAGTTTTGCTGGGTATGTGTTTACATGCTGCGCGAAAAATCAAGTTTATTTTGTAAATTTTATTGGTCATTTGTAGGGTGGGCATTGCCCACCCTACGATTATATATTCATTGGAAATATTGTATAAATCCAAAAAAGAACCCCACCCCGCATTTGCTGACGCAAACGCTCCCCTCCCCGCTTGCGGGGAGGGGGTGGGGTGTTAGGAGAATTTTGTAATTCGTCTATTTATCTGGGTTTCTGTGCCAAAAGCAAAACAGATACACCAAATGGTAAACTGAACCGATTGACTAAATGGCGTTCACTCGCAAATAAAAAAGTCAAAAATTTATTAATAGGTTTTGCAGGTAAAACTAAGTCACTGCTATCAGAAGAATTGTCTTTAATGCATAACAAATTTCGCAAAATCCGCACTGTAGCAACGATAGGAAACAGAAAAGTATTAAAGTAGCTGCTATCACGCACAGTATAGCCAGCCAGTTTCACAACCTGCTTTAAACCTCGTAAAACATAACGCCGTTTGTGGTGATTGATTTCATCATGATGACTCCATAAAAACTGGTATGCAGGAACTGTAACTAACAACCAACCTCCCGGCTTTAATCTTGAATATAATGACTTTAACGCTGCTAAATCATCATCAATATGTTCGATAACATCTAAAATGACGATGAGATCATACTCGTCTTTAAAAGGAATATTATTAGGTAAACTCCCTAATTTAACTTGAGTAATTTGCCGTTTATTGGCTAACTGACACGCTATTTCATCTAACTCCATTGCGACAATTTCACCGTGACGAGCTAGCATCTTTAAATTTCCACCTGTAGCACAACCCGCTTCCAAAATTTTGCAATTGTGTGGTAAATTCAGGTTACTAATTATTTGTTCTACAATCATACGACGACCGACAAACCACCAATGCTGATCTTCAACGGCTGCATATTGTAGGTAAAAGTCTTTTTCCATAAGATATTCACAAGCGTTAATAATCAAGGGCTAAGGCTCAATAGTTATTCTCCCCATCTCCCCATCCCCCCATCTTCCCATCCCCCCATCAGCCTAGGCGAGTAAAATAAATACCTCTAAGCTTAATTAAGCAGTCCAC
Organism: uncultured cyanobacterium; assembly: GCA_963772205.1. Classification (GTDB taxonomy): domain Bacteria; phylum Cyanobacteriota; class Cyanobacteriia; order Cyanobacteriales; family Nostocaceae; genus Gloeotrichia. The sequence goes on along the minus strand of CAVYXS010000056.1, from coordinate 9,524 downwards.
ATCAATTTATAGTGAGAGTTGTTTGTAAATAGTTAAGCAATTGTGAAAGCGATTACTCTTGTTGGTTCTACCGGCTCCATCGGTACTCAGACTTTGGATATTGTCGCTCAGTACCCCTCTCAGTTTCGGATTGTGGGATTGGCTGCAGGCAGCAATGTCGAAATGTTGGCTAGGCAAATTCGGCAATTTCGACCGAGTATAGCAGCGATTTGGTCAGAAGAAAAATTACCTGCGCTCCAAGCTGCTATCAAAGACGTTGATCCCCAGCCGATTTTACTAGCAGGGGAAGCGGGAGTCATCGAAGTCGCTCGCTATGGTGATGCTCAAACGGTTGTCACTGGTATTGTTGGTTGTGCTGGGTTGCTTCCGACAATCGCGGCTATTGAAGCGGGTAAAGATATCGCTTTAGCCAATAAAGAAACTCTGATTGCTGGTGCCCCCGTGGTTTTACCCTTAATTGACAAACATGGTGTCAAACTGCTACCAGCAGATTCCGAGCATTCTGCGATATTTCAATGCCTCCAAGGTATACCAAAAGGTGGATTACGGAAAATTATTCTCACAGCTTCTGGTGGTGCTTTCCGTGATTGGGATGTATCTAAGTTAGCCGAAGTGACTGTAGCCGATGCCATCAAGCATCCTAATTGGTCAATGGGGCGGAAAATTACGGTAGACTCTGCTACATTGATGAATAAAGGGTTAGAAGTGATTGAAGCTCACTTTCTGTTTGGTTTGGATTACGAAAATATCGAAATTGTCATCCATCCCCAGAGCATTATTCACTCACTTATTGAGCTACAAGATACTTCCGTTTTAGCCCAACTTGGTTGGCCAGATATGCGCTTACCTCTACTGTATGCTTTATCTTGGCCCGATCGCATCTACACAGACTGGCAAAGACTCGATTTGGTAAAAGCTGGTAATTTAACCTTCCGCGAACCAGATCACCAGAAGTATCCCTGTATGCAACTGGCTTATGCAGTGGGTAAAGCAGGCGGCTCAATGCCGGCTGTCTTAAATGCTGCAAATGAACAAGCTGTGGCATTATTTTTATCAGAGAAAATCCGGTTTTTAGATATTCCCCGTTGTATCGAATTGGTGTGCGATCGCCATCAAAATGATAACTGTATAAATCCCTCTTTAGATGACATTTTGGCAGCAGATAAATGGGCACGACAAGAAGTTTTAACAGCCAGTGAAAAATTAGCAACTCACGCGCAGATCATTTCTTTACGCTAACAAGCTATTAGTTGCGGAGTGTTGAGGATGGCAACCTAAATAAACCACCCTCAACGCTTTTATTTGTTGTTGACTATTTTCGATTACTAATAATTATTATATATATTGACGAACATAAAAATATTTTTATTAATTTTCTTAAAAATGTCTTGTAACTGACTACTCATTATGCATTATTTGGATATAATGGAGGGGCTAATTGTTGCCAAAGCTCTAATGTAGTTTGGGCAGTAATTTTTGTTAGCTAAAAAATTTACATTTCCTGAATAAATCCCCTCTTAAACGAAGACAATTTCCCACGAATTGATATTTATGATTATTACCCTAATTTTAGCTTGGATTGTATTCGTAATATTATTTAAAGTAGTGAAAATGACCATGAAAACCGCCTTAATTATAGCTGGAATTCTCGTCTTATTACATCTGGCTTTTGGCATTACTGCACAAGATATTTGGAATCAGATAATACAGTTGCCTAAAACTCTGTCACATATACGCAGTGGTAAGTAAGTCACTGGGCGTAAATAATTAAAGGTTTGTAGTCAGGACTTTAGTCCTTGAGAGAGGACTGAAGTCCTCTCTGCGAGACGCTTTGCGTAGCTTGCTTTCCCGGAGGGATACACTACGAGACAACTTAATTTTATTTCACATTGCGTAATATAGTTTCATTTTTTTATGCTTACCTACTTAGTTGCCATGAATTGCCTACACCAATAACCCATAAAAAACTCCAGCAAAAGATTTTTGGAGATGGGAAGATGGGGAGAATAACTAATGCCCCATGCCTGACATCCACAAGTGATATTTATTTTTGTCCAACTACTTAGTTATTATGTAATGCTGAAATCTTTGCCAATGCATCTTTGAAACTTGGCGGCAACTGACGCATAACTTTGCCTCTTTCACGATCTAAGGCCACTAAAGTCACCTTAGCAGTAACAAACAATTCTTGTCCATCCGTCGAGACAATTACATAATCCCAATTGATGCGAACACCTGTCACTTCAGCCATGCGCGTTTTTACTATTGCTGCCATACCTAACTGAATTGAACGATGATACCGTACCGAAAGTTCCACAACTGGTAAATCACAACCTAAAGTCACTAAATCAGCAAATTCAATACCTATTGATCGTAAGCATTCTACACGTGCTTCTTCCATCCAAGTTAGATAAGAACCATGCCAGACAATACCTGCATAGTCAGTGTGGTGTGGTTGCACTCTTACCGGATATTCAAACCAATTGTCAAATGTTTGATTTGAGGGAAAATCAATCGCACTGGTTTGTGGTAGTTGTGGTTGGGTTGGTTTTTCTTCAGACATATTTAAGTTTCTGCGTAGTCGTTGATTAACTCTATATACTAATAACTTACGAAAAACTCCACCCACAAGGGGATGGAGTTTTTCATTTGAGGAGCTAAAGTGTTGGATACCTCAGTCACCACTTTTCACACAACCTCTCAGGCAAATTCATAATTTAAAATTATATATTAAGGTCAGGATAATGCATCTTAGCAGATGCCAACATAAATTCTTGTATCGGCGACAAGTGAAGAATGCTTTATATGAGTATCTGGCTCACACTGAAAAAGAGTTTACAGCCCAGTCATGAGCCAATCACTTAACGCTCATGGATGATCAAAAACCAACCCAAAACTACGCATTACAGAATTGACAGTGCCAATTTTAGATTTTGGCATGGAAAATTAGTACTTCTGCGTCCAAGCAAGCTACATACCCCAACGCCACTTGCTTTATACCTCTTAACCCTAGTCGAGTAGTGGCTCCCCCCCTTGTGGGTGGAACAAATTTAAAAGACGCTCGAACGCCAGTGGCGTCTCACCGATACAGAAGACTCACGCTTCCCTACGAAGAACGCAAATCCTGCGGTCTGAGGCTCACAACGAAGTCTAAAATCCAAAATTGATTGATCGTCGGCACATTTTGGGAACACCTCATCACTGCCAAAATTATTACAACTTCTTGGCAAGGGCCTTATTACTTGTAGAAGCCGGCGTAGATTGCTTGACAATATTAGCAAGTTCCTGTAGTTGGTTAATTGCCTCTGCACCCTCTAACTTCATTAATTCCCGATCATCCCGCATTTCTGTCCAAGTAATCCCATAATCGGAGACTAAAAACCGAATTAGGTGATTGTCTCCCAAGCTAACCATAAATGAAGCACTATTCATCTGATCGCCGCAGGTATAGCAAGACGCCAGATATCCCCGTCGTTCTAGTACAATTGCCAAGGCTTGTAGGTTCATCACCAAATCTTGGACAAATTGCCGATGTTGATGTGCTAGTCTTAAAAACACGTTTTTCCTCCAGACACCACAGTCATTTGAGTCACTTTTAGATTTTCTTTAGATTTTCTCATCCACTGGTATTGTAAACTATTCATTACAATTACTAGAAGTATAAGGAATCATTAATTGACTACCTTGCTTACGGTAGTGGATAACGCTTTAGCCTGCCGTATCAAACTATTCAGTTTTCAGATTTAAAATATCCGACAGAGTTAATAAATTTAAGAGTTTCTTTATACAGTTCTGTCAAGATACATGTTTCCTAAAAGCGATCCGCTTTAAGAGTAACTCAAATTTGCCATCAGTCAAGTATCAAAAAGCTACATATTGCATTTTTATTGACTATATGCAGTAGGATTGGTTATTCATAGATGCTCGGACTCTGTTTAACTCCTTTTTAAGAGAATATTACTCACTAGTTGCCTGGTGTGTTTTCTAGCGGAGAGTTGGCATAGCCTCAGTATGATATATACCAAATCAAGTTCGCCTAAATGTATATCGGTTGAGATATAACTGTGGAAACTATCAATTTGAGCTTCAAGACGAGTGCCTAGCTTTAAAGTTCCTATGTATACATACCTGTATAAAAGGCAAGAGGGCAAGTCAAAACCCAAAATCCATAAACTTAATACTGAGAATAACTGAACTCAAGGATTGCTATGTTGCCATTTAGGCAATATTTTTAAATCCCTTGCAAATTATGGATAAAACGCTGTATCAGCGACAAAAAAATTTCTGGGGATGATAATGAAAAGTTATATAAGCTACAAATAATGCATTTTGAACAGAACGCTGCGAGTTTGAATGTGATTAGGAAATCCTATAGCGTTTCTCTGTCTAGTGTTGTACAGGAACCCCACCCCCAACCCCCTACTCGCTTGCGAGTAGCTTGCTCTGATGTACCTCTATCTGGTACGCACCCTACAAATTGGAGATTTTTTAATTATCAATATCTCAGACTACTTCCCACCAGCCGAAAGCAGGTCCGATGAAACGAATAGTCACCCACGCAACAACCATAACACCGATGCCTATCCAGGCGCCACGAGTCGTCCAACTGACAAATAGTTCCGCTTGGTTTTTGGTGATGGGCACCCACGGTAAAATCCGAGTATCTTGACCGTATTCTTCTCCAAGTGTGGTTTTACGACGCTTTGCTTCACCCATAATCAGCAATTAAAAATTCAAAATTCCACTTCGATTATTAGTTTATCGTGAATAGGCAATAGGCAAGGGTCATTAGCAAAAAATAACGGTCAACCCTCACCGTCATTGGTATTGGAGAATAGACTCGGATCGAGATAGTTGAGGCGTGCTAGAGGACTAAGAGCAGAGAGAATTTGAGCGCCGTAACTGCGGTTAACTACACGACTATCGAGTAAAGCAACAATACCTTGATTTTCTCGCACTGGTGCGATCGCCCGTTGCAATTCATTCAAAGCAGCTGGCAACAAATATAACCGAAACCAATCTTGATGCGATCGCTTGTAATAACCTACCCTACCAGCCACTAGGGGATTTTCCAAGGATGGCAGGGGCAAAGTAGCAATAATTAATAGATGGGGTGCAGGCAAAACACTTTGATGTTCTCGCCAAAATTCCCAACCACTGATTAAAATCCCATTGTCATCTAAACAAGTTTTTTCCACCTGTACCCGCGAACCAAACTCAGAAGCCAGAATCGCCCCAGATTGAGCCTTGAGTGGCACATCCCCCACCAAAACCACAGTTAATCCTGGTGCTGTGGCACCTAGACACAGGAGTGTCCGGACTTTGTGAATAAATGCTGCTTGAAATTCTGGTGTGTTGGGTAGGGGTAACTGATAAGGTACATACAGTTGAATTGCTTCCCCTTGACTATCATTCGAGAACTTCAGACAAGTGACATCCTCTAAACCCAGACGCTGGCGGAACAAAGGCGCCTCAGTTTCTGGTTCTAAAGCGCTACCAACTAACACCACTGGTTGACGTTGCCAAATTGGCAAGAGTATTTTACCTAATTCTATCGGGGCGCAATGTAACGAAAATAACCCTTGACGACGAGAAATAGTTGCCCAAAGGAGGGGAGGGGGAGAGATGGGGAGAGTCAGATTGGCACTTGTATTTTGGAACAGATGCCAGAATTGTTGCCAGGAATCTGGGAGATGGGCGGCATCTAAAGCCAAAAACAGACCTTGCAAAATTTCTATTTCTGGCTGAGAAATCAAATAACACTCATGGGGATTAGTGGGATGCTGAAACACTTCATGTGTCAGTTGCACCCGTGCAGCACGAATTACATCAGCTTGTTTAGGACAAGCAAGCATAAGTTCATCCCAGTCATGAGATTGAATATTTTGGGTAAGCTGATGACGCACCCAATCTTCTAAATCATCTACCCCGTCAATAATTGTGGGAATATCCTGGGGAAAATGGCAAGGAGCAGCGAACTGCTTTTTTAACCAAGCTTCGGGGGAGATAAGCAGTAATCCGTGGAACTCAGCACCAGGCCAGTCGTCCCCTGTTCTGATTGGTTTTGTAGCTTGCAACCACTGCTGTAGTCGGGGAATCTCTACTTTTAGTAGGCGTTGCTGTACTGCTTCAGGAGCCACAATAATTACAGGGCCATGCCACATCAAAGCCGATGCGACAAAACTAGTGCGATATCGTCCTTGATAGCCGCAAACCGCCCCCACTTGAATTAAGGCGCTACGTCCCAAACGCAAGGCGCGTGCTACCAACCGTGCCATCGTCAAATGATGGGGCCAGGAAGGGAAACCCGCCTGCGATCGCAGGAAGTTATGTAGTGACAAATGAACTTCTGCCTCAATCACACGCTTTTAATCCCATACAAAGTGATTTTTACGGACATTGCCCCACTTCTACTCTCTTGTCATTAGTCATTAGTTAGTTGTCAGTGGTCAGTCGTTCTATGACTCTTACCTCTTATCTCTTGACTTTTGACCAATTACCAATTCCCCTGAATAATTAATTATGCCAACTTACACAGGAATTTCCAGCGAAGCTTTCAGACATCCACTGGATCGCCAAGCCGAGCAAGCTTTGAGAAATTTACCGGGATTTGATTTAATCGCTCGTAAATTTGTGGAATTTGTCTACGAACGCCCTCAGTTAGTCTATCTAATGGGCAATAGCATCCAAGTCGGTCCGCGCCAATATTCCACTATTTACCAGATCTTTCGGGAATGTGTGCGAGATTTGGATATTTACCCAGAACCTGCACTGTTTGTCTCGCAAAATCCCCAAGCAAATAGCTATGCACTGGGGCAAGAGAATCCTTACATAGTCATAAATACAGGGATACTAGACTTACTGGACGAAATCGAAATTCGGGCGGTGCTAGCCCATGAACTGGGGCATATAAAATGTGGTCATACTATTTTAATTCAAATGGCGATGTGGGCAATGAGTGCTGCTTCTGTCCTAGGTGAATTAACCTTTGGTATCGGTAATTTTGTCACTCAAGCCCTGATTTATGCCTTTTTTGAATGGCGGCGCAAAGCTGAGTTATCAGCAGATAGGGCGGCACTTTTGGTCATAGATGACTTGAATCCAGTCATGTCCACAATGATGAAAATCTCTGGAGGTAGTATCAAATATGCCAATGAATGCAGTTTACAAGAGTTTATCAAGCAGTCAGAAAATTATCAGGCACTTGACGAAGACGGACTAAATCAAGTGTACAAATTCTTGATTTATAATGGCGGTCAAGGTACTATGTTAAGCCATCCTTTTCCTGTAGAACGCTTACATTATTTACGGGCATGGGCAGTATCAGAAGAATACCAGCAAATTCGCCGAGGAAACTATCAGCGATCGCCTGCTACCGGTGCTGTAAATGTTCCAGCCCAAACTCCCCAAAATAATGACGCCGAAAATTTGCGTCGTCAAATTGAAGAATTACAACGAGAAATTGACAGAATGAAAAAGTCAGAGTAAATCTGCCTTACCCAAATACTATTCATTGTGCAAGCACCCTGGTGTCTTAAACAAACCGGGGTGCTTGATTTGTGCTGACAGAAATTTTGAGTTTATGGCAGTCGCGTGTAGGGGCACGGCATTGCCGTGCCCCTACGAGTGTATTGGACTCAACCGATAACCGCTATATTTACTGTATTAAGCTCAATATTGCGATGCATCCTCAGTTGTTTACAGTAAGCATTTTCTGGTGCCAAAGCTAGGGCAAGATAAAACTGCATGGACAAAGACATAATCTATTTTTTGGGTTCCCTAAGCCGGGATAATACTTGTGGTGTCTGCTTGCCAAATAAATCGTCACAGACACAATCCGCTGTTGGGCGGGAACATCAAAAATTGGTTGATTATATCTCCACGAATAGTGTGATTCAGGAATTTATCAAGATGTCAAGTAACTTTACAAAACGAGTAACTATATTAGCTACTATTCTTGCCTTGATCTTCTTCATGCCTGGAATTGTCTTAGCAGCACCAACTCAATTCGATGCTATCAATACCACAATTCTTGCCACAGCGACCACATTAGATACAGAACTTGACCTAACTCCCCAAGAACGCCAAGAACTGCAGGCTGTGCGTCAACGAAGAAATCGGGAAATTTTGGCTGTTTTAGACTTATCGCAACGTGCCCAACTTGCTCATAATTTGCGACATGGTAACAACTTCAATCAGGCTTTAGAAAAGCTGAATTTGCAGTCAGAACAAGAAGATTTGATTAAAGCAATCATGCAATTGACTAATTTAAAATTGAAAGCAATTTTATCGCGGCGGTTGCTACCAGTAGTGCATCAATGAAGACCGCTACATTGATTTTGTGAGGTTTGTAGTGAGCGATTGATCGCTCTTTAACGCACTTTAGTTCAGGATTTTGAAGCACTAAAGTGCTGACTACGAAACGAGTAATTGAGATGATTTTCGTCGGTTAATGTCAATTTTGGCATTATGATTACCTGCAATTCTATTTTGCCCAAATTGGGAAGCTGTAGTAGGGTGCGGCGCTTGGCGACAATGCACCCTACATTTAAATTAACTATTTTTCTGTTGTTCTAATAATTAACATAATGGAGTATCATTTAATTCACTCTACGTGTAACTCTTAAAAACAAATGCCATATCAATTTAATTTCATATTTATCGCGCTATTCATCCTGTACATGGCGATCTTGATTTATATGCTCCGTGTTGACTGGAATCATCTGGCGAAACTCTATCGCACTGATGAACCACCACCAGCAAATCTCTTGAGGTTTCAATATGGTACTGTAGGTTTGACATATCACAAAGGATCTTTAAATGTTGGTGTGACTCCTCAAGGAATTTATTTGAGTATTTTTCCTTTGTTTAATTTTGGGCTTCCACCGTTGTTGATTCCTTGGAGTGCGATTCGGAAAATTGAGCCTGCTAATCAATTATTTGTGCAGCGATTTCGGTTGTATCTGACTGCGCCTGATGTGAAGATTGTTCTGAAGAAAGAGGCTTTGGAGCCGGCGAGGAAATATTTGGTTGCTCAGGGGATTGAGTGGATTTAGATATAGGCTCAGATCCCCTTTCAGGAAAAAAATGGCTATTTTCTCGTAGTGAGGACTTCAATCCTCAAAGAAGGACTAAAGTCCTGACTACGAAATAGCTAACTTCCAATCACGGCGATCGCATCTATTTCTACCAACACATCTTTAGGTAAACGCGATACTTGTACGCACGCACGCGCAGGCGCGGTAGTTTCGGGGAAATATTTGGCATAAACAGCATTCACCGCTGCAAAATCTTTCAGGTCAGCTAAAAATACAGTCGTCTTGACTACATTTTTATGTACGTCTACCTTTGACTCAGTTACGTATTGCTCGCGTTTTTTGCGGTTAGGGTGGGATACCGCTAACTCCACTAACTCCCATAAACACGAATGCCCGCACATAGGTGCCAGGCACAGATTACCGAACCGATGCAGCAACTTTACCCAAATTCGGCGTCCACGGCATGTGACGCCCGATAAGCCCGTC
>CAVYXS010000055.1:0-6219 GCA_963772205.1 uncultured cyanobacterium | reverse complement strand
TAGAAAACGTGAGGTATCAAACAATGGACACCAGATTAGCAGTCAGAATATTGAGTTGAACTGAAGTAGCACTAGTCCTCACGCTTCAAAGCACGACGTGCCAACTTGACGTAAGTCTTTACTGTTTCATAAGGCATTTCCAAATCTTCCGCTACTAGCTGCAATGACTCACCCATTTCCCGCCTTGCTAAGATTGTCGCCCATTTCGAGGCTATTTCATCTGCCCGATCGCCGCCAGTCCGTTTGCGTTGTGCTTTAAAGATATCTGTTAAATCTTCAATGCGTTTCGCCAAAACAGTTTGCACATCAGGTAAATCGTGGACAACTTGAGATGATCCAACCCGAAACGTGTTTGTCCCAAGCCAAAGGTAGTTTTGTGACCAGTACCGCAGTAGGGTGCGAGTTTTCCTAAAGCGGAAAATAACTGTATAAATTCTGGCTTTTTGGCTGCATCTTTAGTTAAACTAAATTCAATCGCGCCAGTGAATCCTGTGACGGCGCTTTTTTTCCAGCCAATACTTTTGTGGTTGTCAGTTGGCAACGAGTAATCAAGATATAATCATCAACCCAAGCCAAAAAAGTATCTTGGTCAAAAGGCTTGAGCGAAAAGTCATTCCAGCGGCGCAGGTAGCTATGAAATACATTCACTGGTACTGGTAGAGGGAAGTGATGACCTTTACGGCGAAAACTTGTAGGACTGACAAATTTCAGAGCTAGAGTCTCACTAAGCTCAGATTCTAGCAGTTGGGTATAAGTTGTGGGAGAATGGGCAATACTTACCGAACGAATCTGCAAAGGTGCATTTTTTAAATCAAGCGCTGCGGGCAAATTTTTTACCCATTGCGCCATCCACTGTTGGACTCGATTAGATAAAGCTGTGACATACCAACGATAGGAGGTGTTTGCAGATAATTGTATTTGTCTACCACTACTGGTAATCTCTCCATCTAAAGCTGAGATAGTAAAAGCTTTCTCTGATTCTCCATCATGAAGGTAAGCAGAAAGTTCTGGATCTGTGGAACGCACTTGCTCCAGAAACCAGGCGTGTAGTCCAATAGTGTACTGAGGGAAAAGGTCACAATCTTTTTCGGGGACTAACTCAAATTCCAAGCCGATTAACTCTGTGTCGGGCGACCATGTAAGTTGAGATGGAGGGATATTAGGCTTTTTTTGAGAGGGTCGAGACATGGTATCATTTGAGCCACGATTTCTGTATTTTATCTTGTTTTCATCCCCGGAATTGGAGCAATCTGACCAAAGCTAGCAAAAGCGCTAAGGGACTTCCAACATGCTATGCGTTAAGCGTAGCTATGTCGCAGGCTTTACAAACCATTTTTCTTCTTCTTTCTTTTGCCTTGTCACGTCAGAAACCCCCCGCCTTTAGGCGGGGGCTTGAAAAAGCCCACATCTGACCAGATTAAGCCTTAATTGGCTACGTTAGAGGCAAGAGTTCAAGACATACCAGGGAATGCGTAGCTAGTTCCCTGCTCTATAACCGAACGATTAAACAGGTATACAAGGGTTAAGCCAGTGTCGTTTGGATAGTTACCGACCTCTAACTTTATCGAAGCTAACATCACCCGAAAGGAGGCTCTTAGGAGCAAAACATTATGTCAAAAGTATTTGTTTTAGACACTGATAAACGACCGTTAAATCCAATTCATTCAGCACAAGCTAGACAATTATTAAGGAACAAAAAAGCTGCGATTTTCAGACGTTTTCCGTTCACAGTTATCCTTAAGGAATCTAATCCAGATTCAGAAATTCAACCACTCAGATTAAAAATAGACCCAGGTGCAAAATTTACTGGACTTGCTTTAGTAAACGATGCAAGTGGTGAGGTTGTTTTCGCAGCCGAATTACAGCATAGAGGTTTTGCGATTAGAGACGCTTTAACTTCCAGAAGACAATTAAGAAGAGGTAGACGTGCTAGAAAAACTAGATATCGTCAACCAAGATTCTTGAATAGAACAAGGAAAAAAGATTGGTTAACGCCAAGCTTGCAAAGTCGGATTGAGAATATCAAAACTTGGGTTAGCAAATTACGTAAACTAGCACCAGTTGAAGCTATCAGCCAAGAATTAGTCAGATTTGACATGCAACTAATGAACAATCCAGATATCAAAGGCGAAGAGTATCAGCAGGGAACATTACAGGGGTACGAAACAAGAGAATATCTACTCGAAAAGTGGGGTAGACAGTGTGCTTATTGTGGTGTAAAAGATATTCCTTTTCAGGTAGAACATATCCACCCACGAGCCAAAGGTGGAAGTAATTCGATTACAAATCTAACCTTAAGCTGCGAAAAATGTAACACCAAAAAAGGGACTAAAGATATTAAAGATTTCCTCAAAAAAGACCCAGCTAAGTTATCAAAAATATTGGCACAAGCTAAAAAGCCCTTGGCGGATGCGGCTTCTGTTAACACAACTCGTTTGGCATTATTCAGAGCATTAAAAGAAACTGGACTACAAGTAGAAATTGGGTCAGGTGGGTTAACTAAGTTTAATAGATCTAAACTTGGCTTAGAAAAAACTCATTGGATTGATGCTGCTTGTGTTGGTCGAATCAACCCCAATCTTAAATATCAGAGGAGTTAAGCCATTGTTAATTAAAGCTACTGGACACGGTTCTCGCCAAATGTGCGGTACGGATAAATTTGGATTTCCTAATCGTCATCGCACAAATAAACAAATACATTTTGGTTTTCAAACTGGAGACATCATCAAATCAGTTGTTACTGGTGGAAAGAAAGTTGGCGAATATCTTGGACGTGTTTTGTGTCGTGCTACTGGTAGTTTTGATATTGCCACCAAGACAGGAAGAATATCGGGGATTAGCTATAAATATTGTTCCGCAATTCATAAGAAGGATGGATACGCTTATGCTTTTTGAAATCAACTTGACGGCGAATTTATTCGCCTGCGCCTTGCCCCCATGCATGAATGCAGGGGCTTCCACGGCGCGAGGTGTTTGGTGAGTTTCCCACCGACTTCCAATAAAAAATCCCCAGCCAACTCAATGCGCTTGCTAGGGATGAATAATCATATTGTTATACCACTTTATGGTATTCACAAAAACGCAGGTGTTTCGGTTAATTAGACTCCAGATGAAGTCAATCAACTCAAAGCTTCATTTTTGGGTAACTTTCGCACTCCTTGCACATCAAAAATAATCAAAAATTTGATATTTTTGCTCGAATGTTGCAACACTTGTAAGTAAGCAACTGCATCATCACGGCGGCGAAATCGTGCAACAACATTAGACTGTTGAACACTAGAAGGAACGCGAGTATTATCCAACAGTTGTTCGTTAGATAAAACGCGAATAATGCACCACGGATGCAGTTGCTGACAATAGGTCATGATAACCACCTTACAAATGTTGTTGAATACCCAGAAATTCAGCTTTAAAATTGACTATCATTACCGTAGCTGATGAGTATTCGCTAAGACAGGGCAAGATGATATTGACAATTTACTTAAATTGTGATTTTTCTTGGCTATGACTCAAGGTGATTAAAGTGCAACCAGTCCAAAACTTGTTCGGGAATCTCCTCGAAGTGTTCCAGCAAAAAATCCATTAAAGCTAGATGGAGTAAATCATTATGCGTGGGATAGCGTTGATTAGAGCCGTTTCTAAACCAGCCTCGGACTGTGGAATCAGAACGGGAACATATTAAGGCAATTAGTTCGTAACTGACAGCCCATTTGGTATAAAATTGTGTTGGCGTCATGCTAAATTCCCAATTGCTATAGAGTAAAATCAGATGTCGTTCGCGTGTGGTGATTCGACGAATATTAGACATGATAAGCAAGTTAAAAGTTAAAAAGTTAAAAAGCAAGAGAAAGAGTAAAGTAGTAGGTTGGGTTGAGGAACGTAGCTTGCTTCCCGCAGGGTAACCCAACACCCTGAACAATGTTGGGTTTCGCGAAGCCTCAACCCAACCTACATTAATTACTTAATCAGTGCGAATCTAAATGCGTAATGATGATCTTCTGTTCCTCCAGATAACGCCAGTAAAACCGTTTCGCCATTGATGCAGAAGAACTCCAAATCTCGCCATCTTTGCAGCGATATCGATGGGTTCTTAAGCTGCGATATGTAGGACCATTATTAGCGAAACATTCAAAGCTTTTATCGTATTGCTTGCGGTCTTTTGGGGATAATGAATCAAGTTGTTTTTGGACTTTTGTAGCAAAAATTAAACGGAACTTGATAGCTTGAATTTGCATTCAATAGTTTCTGAATATCCAAACTTGACCGAAAGCGCAGAAATTTTTGCACAGGTGGAGCGCGTGCTTTTTTCCCAGCGTTCATTTTGTTATAATTACTGTGGTTAATACTTGGTGAAAATTGCGTAAGCTAAACGATAAACGCTGCGTCATCTACTACAAATTCAGGCTGTGTTCCCAACACTGCAACTTTGCAGCGATTATGTGCAGACATGGGGTAGAATCTAACTTGGTCTTCGCGTTTATTGACGAGTCGGAACAGGTATTTGGATAGGGTTTCGTACTGCTTTTCATCTAACACGCACTCGAAAACTGACTTTTGCACTCGCAAACCGTAAGCTTCTAGAAGTTTCGCCACTTTATTGCGGCGGGTATCGCTCACGATGTCGTAGCAAACTAAGTAAAACATCATCGTTTCACCAACTTTAAGGGAACAGTTTGCGGTTTAATGGTGTTGGTGAAGTCTGAATTTGCAGGACGAAACTTTAACGCTAGGGGACGGTAAAATTCTACATCTCCCAGCAAAGATGCAAGATATTCCCGTACTTGTAAGTCGAGACATTGACGATAACTTACTTCTCCGGCGTAAGGATGCAATATGAAAGTTCGCAGTTTTGCTTCCCAATGTTGGAGAAACTTTTGCAGAAGATTGTGTGAGTGGCTTTTTCCGTTACCGTTACCATTGGTGTTAGTTGAATTGCGGACAAAATTTAACACCAAGTCATCGACAATTGGGGCGTGAAATTCTGCGGTAAAGTCCCATGCTAAGGGCAGTTCATAATGACTATCACGGTGTAAAATTGCGTAATTGGGATTGAGTCCTGCAGTGTTCAGCAGTGTGTAAATATATTGATGTAGCAATTGATTTCCCAGGTTTATTAGTCCACTAATGCGCTTTGCATTTGTAAAACTAGACCCATTGTATAAGCTGAGTATAGAAGCAACGGCGCAGTAATAGATATTGTCAGCTTCCTGGCTGTATTCGTGCAGTTCTTCGATGGATGATGCTATGGGTAAGTTGTCCATCAACAGCGTCAGGTAGTTTAATGCGCGTTGAGTTGTGTAATTAGCGTGGTGGTGAGTCCAATTTTGCAGAAAAGTATGTTGATTGTGCAATTTTGCCCAGATAATACTTTCTGCTGTGGCGCGGTTAAATTCATTATCCCGTGTGCGTCTACGTTGATAGGTGAGATATTTGGCTTGTAGTTGGGATGGCTTTTCTAGCCTTCCTAAATATTCACCAGTTTGGGTGAGATATAAGACAGGAATCTGATGTGAGTGAACAATTTTAATGACTTCTTTTGGTAAATTAATGTTACCAAAAATGATGAACTGACTAAGATTACGGATGGGAATACAGATGCGTTGATTTTGTTGATGAAACACCTTTAAATAATGGTGTTGAATTTGAAATGATACGTCCTGTTCGGTGAGATAAATTGTAGACATAAATTGAAGTCAACTAGGTTTAGTTGTAGGTTAGGAAGTTTTATTTCCTTACCTATATTTCAATTTTGTCAGGTTGATATATGTGTTCGTATTTGGATTAAAGCAATTTTTATATGACTTCGTATATGAGTTATATGAGTTGCTTAAGGGTTTTCTTGATTTTTCCCGGTGGCACATACTTACTGCCATCAACTGCTTCCACTCTTTCATGGATTTTCCGCGATCGCATTTTCTACATCACGAAGTAATCAACCTAAGAGGTGCATTTACTGCCATCGTCTGCTTCCACTTTACTGCCATCATGTCGGTAAAGTGACAGAAAGTAGTTTCTAGTTTAGATCTAGTTTCCATCCCCGTAAGGGGTAAAGGAATTGAAACCTGATTTAAGAGAAGATACTAACCCTAGGAACAACAATGTTTCCATCCCCGTAAGGGGTAAAGGAATTGAAACTGGTCAGGCAAGTGCTTCACAACATTTTCAAAGCCATGCAGTTTCCATCCCCGTAAGGGGTAAAGGAATTGAAACTGCAAAGCT
>CAVYXS010000054.1:0-6052 GCA_963772205.1 uncultured cyanobacterium | reverse complement strand
TGTTGATGTTTCAGTAATTCATGCTGAAATACCTTTTCGTAAAAGCTCAATTCCGAGCCTTTGATCAATTCCCGAACCTTTTCAACCAATTGTGTAACGGTTTTTTTCGGCTCCGCATGAATGCCATACTGAATAATTACAGTATCCAAAATTCCTACATTTTTTTGGTCATCTTTGAGAATATCTTGGAAGCGTTTGGATATTTCCGAATCAGTTGATTGCTTCAAAAACGATTGATCGTTTTCGATAATTAACTCTTGCAATGCCTTTAAATCTGCCAATTTGGTGGCAATTGCATTACGTTTAGTATCATCTAAAGTGGCTACCATTTTTAGTTATCCTCAAAAAATTATTCGTCGTTATTGCTAATGTGATATTGGCATGGTTGATAATAATCTTCCATCTTTCTTTTGATTGATAGCTACCTAACTTTGGATAGAAAAATCTAATTCTATGAAAATTAATTTTCTACTTCTCCTTTGAGATAGATTCTTCAAAAAGATATTACTCCATCGTCAGAGAGATAAAATTTTTCTGCTAATTTTCTAAATTTACTCAAGGATAGTTAAGCTGATGTACAGCTAAATTGTATAAGCTGATAATCTTGTAATTTGCACATCGTGATTTATTTAAATTATTGTAGTGCGGGCATCCTGCCCGCGTCGAGGGTGCAACTTAAAAGCGCGACAGCTTAACACGAAAACGCAAAATTATTGTAGTGCGGGCATCTTGCCCGCGTCCAATATACAAATTAAATACGCAACAGCTTATCAGTTGTCAATTTGAGTATCTAGCAATCCTAAATCATAAGCCCTACGGGCAGGCTACGCCAACATGAAAAATTAGATCCCCGACTTCTTCAATAAGTCGGGGATCTGGACAACACAAATTTATGCCTGAATATAATTATGAATTTTAAACAAATTCCTTACGCTGAAACATAGGATATTCATCATGGAATCTACAGACACAACTTCCACAAATTCCACACCTTTTCCCAATATCCCTCCAATTATTGAAAGCGACGACAGAGAATTTCGTGATAGCGGCGTACCCAGTACAGTTGCAATTGCTGGACATCCCTTGCACCCCTTGACAGTCATCTTTCCCATAGCCTTTTTAGCTGCAGCTTTGGGAAGTGACTTTGGTTACTGGTTAACTGATGATTTCTTCTGGGCTAGGGCTTCCTTATGGTTAATTGGACTGGGATTGGTTGGAGGTTTAATAGCAGCCATAACCGGGATGAGTGATTTTTTGAGAATTGAACGAGTTCGCAAGCGCACAGCCGGTTGGATACACATGATTCTTAACGTTTCTATTCTTGTGTTAACAGCCCTCAATTTCATTCTTCGTCTGGGTAATGCTGAGTCACAGATATTACCTTGGGGACTATTACTCTCCCTTGTTGTTGGTACCTTGACTAGCATTACCGGCTGGTTTGGTGCAGAACTTTCCTATCGCCATAAAATCGGTGTGGTTGGCGCTGGTAGCAAAAGATATCCATAACTATCTGAAAAAACAGCGGTGCAAAGGCTAAAATTTTCGTTAGTCTTGATCTGGAAAAAAATGCGCCAACACCATAAGCAAACAATATTCATCATCCTGTCTATGCTCATCGTAGTCCCGATGGGCTTTTTATTTAAGTACTACGCTGGCTATGGCCATGAGTGGTTTAATAACTACGCTTCGTCCCTATTTTATGAAATATTTTGGTGTTTGTTTGCATTTTGGTTTTTCCGTAGTCAGTTAGCAGTTAAGCAGATTCCTTTATGGGTTTTTGTCATCACCTGTATATTAGAATTTTTGCAGCTTTGGCACCCACCACTATTAGAGGCTGCTCGTGCTACATTGATAGGTAAACTATTACTGGGTACAACCTTTGATTGGGGAGATTTTATCCATTATTTTTTGGGTTGTATATTAGGTTGGTTGTGGCTGCGACAATTACAGGTAATAGGTAATGCAAAAAAAAGTTAAAGTTAAACCTAATTCTCAACAGCAAAAAATTGCCGAACAGCCAGACGGTAGCCTGATTGTACATTTAAAATCTCCGCCAGTAGATGGCAAAGCTAATGAAGAGTTAATTAAACTACTAGCAGAAAATTTTGATGTACCAAAATCTTATATCAGAATTAAGTCTGGTTTATCCTCCCGACAAAAGCTGATAGAAATTGATATATAAATTTAGGACTGACGCTTAAACTGCTAGCAAGATACCAGCAAAAGAGTAATTAACCATGCATCTGTAACTAGATTAAATTTAATTATCCCAGATATTTAATTAAATATCTGGGTTGATAATATCATGCTATACATCTTGTGTAATGCTTATATATGATGATTGCGCTTTGACTCGTTCTATCCAAGCTTGAATAGCGGGAAATTGCGTCAAATCAAATCCACCTTCATCAGCTACATGAGTGTAAGCAAATAAGGCAATATCAGCAATAGTATAACGCTCTGCCACAAAAAATATGTGACCGGATAAATGCTGTTCCATAACTCTGAGTGCTGCGTAACCCGGTTCACGTTTTTGCTTTATGGCTTCCTGATATTCCTCTGCTTTACCTAAAATAGAGATCCAAAATCTTGATGTCGCAATAAAAGGTTCATGGCTATACTGTTCAAAAAATAGCCATTGCAGCACTTGTGCGCGTAAAAAGCGGTCATAAGGGAGAAATTCTGTACCTTCACTCAGATACACTAATATGGCATTTGATTCTGCTAGGTACTTTCCTGGTTCAATTTCTAAAACTGGAATCTTACCGTTAAGATTTTTACTTAAAAATTCTGGTGTTCGACTCTCGCCTTTAATGATGTTAACCTCTATTCTTTCAAAAGGCATACCCAATTGTGTGAATAAAAGACGTAACTTATAGCCATTACCAGAGGGTAAAAAATCGTACAAGCGCAGCAGTTCCATGCCAAAAAATATAATGAAGAGTAATTTGAGAAGCGAGGCTTTAAAATACAATATCTTACCAAATTATTTACGATAAACAGGATAATTTTTATTTATATTCAGCATTTTTATCAAAGAATTATTTCTTCAAAAAAAGAAAAAACGTATTATTTGTTTCTGGTATTTTTGTTGTCAAAAATAAATAGTATACCTGATATTTTGTAGTCATACAGAGGATTTGAGAACAAATATAGTTATGTTTAATCATGCCCAGATACTTATCTAGATGTTTAATTATTGTCAAATTTTAGTCCGTAGTTGAAAAGCAAACTATAGGAATCCGGTTTGATTTTTGAACAAATCTAAGTGTGTAAGATTTACTTTAGACAGCCGCCATGCTGCCCCCAGCTTTTGAGATACAGCAAGTTCTGGATTTAGCAGCACCATATAACATTGCACCTAGGCAACTGGTGGCAACTGTGTTATATAATCAGGAATTACGCAACTAAGCCATTCTTCTCAACGCCTGAACCATTACAACGGCTATTACATCCTTAACCAGCCCTTGGTGAACAAATCTCAAAATACACTCCACAGTAGATTATCCCCATCAGCCAGAAGAATTACACCGCAAATCAGTTAAATTAACTTATGAGGTGGTAAGTGCCGGGAGCCTTAAAGTTGAAAGCATCATTTTAGCCAATAGCTGCAATACCATAGAAGCCAATATGCCAAGAACACAGAAAAACGATAACTTTATTGACAAATCTTTTACAGTTATGGCGGATATCATCCTGAAGATACTGCCAGCCAACAAAAAAGCCAAGGAAGCTTTTGTTTATTACCGAGATGGTATGTCCGCACAAGCAGAAGGGGAATATGCTGAAGCCTTAGACTACTACGAAGAAGCCCTAACACTAGAAGAAGACTCCAACGATCGCGGTTATATTTTCTACAATATGGGCTTAATCTATGCTAGTAACGGCGACCATGACAAGGCTTTAGAATTGTATCACCAAGCAATAGAGTTAAACCCACGTCTACCCCAAGCCTTAAACAACATCGCCGTAATTTATCATTTCCAAGGCGAAAAGGCTAAAGAAGCAGGAGATCACGACGGTGGTGAAGCCCTATTTGACCAAGCAGCAGACTACTGGGTGAGAGCAATTCGCATGGCACCCAATAATTACATTGAAGCCCAAAACTGGCTGAAAACCACTGGGCGCGTGCAAATTGACGTATTCTTTTAGCTAATTAGTCAGTGGTTAAGGACAACTTACCACTGACTACTGATCACTAACAACCGACAACCGACAACCGACCATTTATGATTGACCGTGAACAAGTCCACAAAGTAGCCCTTCTCGCTCGGTTAGAATTGACGCCAGAAGAAGAGGAGCAATTTACCACGCAGTTAGGAAGTATTCTGGGTTATATTGAGCAGCTCAATGAATTAAATGTTAGCGATGTACCCCCAACCACAAGGGCTATTGATGTTAGCAATGTCACGCGAGAGGATAATTTACAACCCTATCCTGACCGAGAAGCTATCCTCAATAATGCGCCTGAACAGGAAGGTGAATTTTTCAAAGTACCCAAAATTCTCAACGCTGAGTAGTCTTGTAGGGTGCGTCAGAATCCTAATCTATTCATCAATTGATTAAGTCTGACGCACCCTACTAATTTGCTAGTTGTGTATGTCCTGAATATGGTTAGATAGCCAACTTACTTAGGCGCCCGGAAGCCAGCTTTTTCGGCTGTTGCTTTATCTTTAAAGCAAATATCTGGCTTAGTGTTGTCATAATCAGGCGTCTTGGCAAGATGGTAGATATTACCTCGTTTTTTAGTAATTTTACCCTTAACAAGGGCATCGCTAGGACAAGTGGTTTCCCCTTGAGGTTTGACTCCTAATTGTTGTACTTCTGGAGGAATAACCGCTTTAGCTCTAGGCTGACTAGTCTTTTGAGAGGTTGAACCTGCCGCAGTAGGAGAAGATTTAACCGAAGAAACAACAGCGGGATTTTCAGAGGTGCGGCTAGCCGGTTCGTCAGACTTTTTACCACCACAGCTGGTAAGCATTAAAACCGCTAATAATGTCAGACCAATGCTCCACTGATGATGTTTAAGTTGAGTGTTCATTCAAAGTTTACCACAGATAAAAATCACGAGAATTTTGATGGAAGATACAGGCAACACTTGTATAAAAGTACCTGCCTGCAAAATTGGCTTTTAAAAAAACAAGATACCTTTGAAATTTATCATGGTACTAGCCTGTGTGAGCTAATAAACCCCCAAATTACTAAAGGTAAGTATTCTAGCCGACGGTAACTTCATTTGTGACAACATCGGTAGCACCGCTAACCTCTTTAGCAACCGCAACCAATTGATCCAGAATTTCTTGACTGGGGGCTTCGCCTTTTAACACAACAGTCGTTCCCAACTGAGCGACATAGACAGAATGAATATCATCGAAACTAGAGTCTTGGTCAAAAGCAAGGGCGACTCTTTTTGCTAGTCCACTTTGATCATGTTCCCCATTTAATCCTACCCGTTCAGGAGGAATAGTTTCGCCCTCTGGAGAGTTTTGCGCCACTGTATTTTCATCAGGGTTAACTTGAGCATCTTCCGGTGCTTCCTGTCCAAAGAGTCTTTGTAACCAACCCATAATTGTAAGTTCTCCAATGCAAAATTGCCAAATTACACAAGTAGTTTAGCGTGATTTGTAGTTAGATAATAGTGGACAATATCACAGTTACAAATGCTCAACAATTGCTCTGACTGCTAAAAAATTGGCAATATAACAGTAATAATACGCAATATTCAAGTCATGTTAATGCTCACAAAAA
Source organism: uncultured cyanobacterium (assembly GCA_963772205.1). Lineage (GTDB taxonomy): Bacteria > Cyanobacteriota > Cyanobacteriia > Cyanobacteriales > Nostocaceae > Gloeotrichia. The sequence continues at coordinate 304 of CAVYXS010000054.1, read as the reverse complement.
TCACATCAAAAAAAATAGCATGAATGATGATTCAATACTTTTAGGACTGACGCACTCGTGACAAAAAATCAGTCTTGGCGATGAGTAACTAACTCTCATCCTAGATGTAATCACCTTTGCGAAGGTTACTCTTAGTCTCGTAGTGAGCGATTTATCGCTCATTAAAGCACTAAAGTGCTTACTACGTAAGTATCAAAATTAATGAGACGGAGTAATAGCAGTCTGTTCCATTAGTTCTCTTGGGCGAAGAAGCACTAAAGTGCTTACTACGTAAGTATCAAAATTAATGGGACAAGAGTACTAA
>CAVYXS010000053.1:0-54242 GCA_963772205.1 uncultured cyanobacterium | reverse complement strand
TTCTTCCTCTCCCATCGCGGGGATACCAACTTCTAATTCGGGGACACCGATAGCATCGAGAAATTGTGCGATCGCAACTTTTTCTTCTAAGTTAAAAGCAACACCAGCGGCTTGTTCGCCATCACGTAATGTAGTGTCATTAATTAAGATTTGACTCATTTTCAGCATCTCTCTATGGTAATTATTCTTAATATCGTTCTTAATTGCATTCCTCTAGGTCTACAATTCCTGGTAACGGTAAATGCTTATATAAATTGTGAGGTTCAACGGTAAATGCTAAAAAATCCCATAACTCACGATTCTCGATGTTTCATTATTATTCAAATCCAGAAAATATATCTGTATGACAGCGAACCAAAATCAGGTATAAATTACAAATGATTTTACCTCTTGTCAATTAGCCTGTTTTCGAGTAAATAATTGGACAGAAATCTAGATAAATCCGGTTTGATGTTTGAAAAAATGACCTCCTTTTGAAGCTAAAGTGTAGTTAGAGCATTACCCACCATATATATCTAGGGTTTTATGGGCAATGTCCAACCTACCTATATTTGAAAAATCGAATACTAAGCTGATGTGCAGCTAAATTGTATAACACGAAAACGCAAAATTATTGTAGTGCGGGCATCTTGCCCGCGTCCAATATACAAATTAAATACGCAACAGCTTAGTTCTATAATTTACTGGTGTCATTGGTCATTGCTAAATGACAATTCAGCCATGACTAAATTTGCTCATCTAGCCAGTCTAAAATCTGCTCAAGTTGGTCTAAATCAACTAGACCATACTGCCAAAGCAGCATCGGTAATGGTCCATTATTTAACTCACGGTGTCGCAGGGCGACAGAAATATCTGAATGGGAAAGTTTGATTTCATTTTGCAAAAAATTGAGTAATTTTATATTGCTGTAACGGATTACCATAATCGGACTTTGAATTCATTGATAGAGGAAAGAAGTAAAAATTTGAAATTCCCAGTTGTGCTTGGTAATTTCGCCTTTTAAGGGAGCGCCAAAAAAATAAATTATCCAATATATATTCTGAGTGGTGGTAAAGCGTTTCTCTGTGAACTGAAGTACAGGAACCCCACCCCCAACCCCCTCCCCGCAAGCGAGGAGCTTGCTCTGATGTACCTCATGTGATTAGGAAATGCTATAGAGTGTGTCAGTCCTAATTCATCAAAGCACATCACTAATAAAGCAAAGACTTGCGCCCCTACTCATTTACCCGAAAACTGGATATTTTTTTTAATTGTCATTCCCTGATTGAGAGGATATGTCAGGAAACTTTTAGATATGGCAGAGTGTAACCAACCCCAGGTGATATCATTGCACTTTCATGTTGAAACAAATTGTTAGTACAGAGCAAGAAAAAAGAAATCAGAGTGTGAAATGTTATGAGGCTATTATCTGTCAACATGTGTACAAAAGCCTCAATCATCCCAACAACGCTCTAGCCAGTCCACTAATTCTTGACGAGAAGCGAGAAATTGCATCACCGTGCTGCGGATGAGAATTGCTTCTAAACAATTATTCACTTCTACTCGCAAGGAACCATCAGCAGAACAGAAACATTTAATTTTCAATTCTTGCAAACGGTGATAAACTAGCCAGCGATCGCTCAAAGGAATATGCAACACTTGATCACCTAAAAAGTCATTTGTCATTTGTTTAAAATCAATGACTGTTGACTTTTGACTTTTAACTCTTGCAATTCTTGTTCGAGTTGTTCAATGCGAGAGAGCAAAGAACGAATTACGGTTGCTTCGACATCAGGTAGTTTTGCGTGTTCTAAAGGAGAAAGGGGATCTTTCTGTTTGCGGGAAATAATTCGCCCAGGAACACCCACAACCGTGGAATTTGCTGGAACATCGCGCAACACAACTGAACCAGCACCAACACGAACGCCATCGCCAATTTGAATATTACCTAAAACTTTTGCACCCGCGCCCACAACAACGTTTTTACCGACAGTCGGATGGCGTTTACCACTTTCTTTTCCTGTACCACCGAGGGTAACACCCTGATAAATTAGCGTGTAGTCCCCCACTATAGCAGTTTCGCCAATCACAACACCCATGCCGTGATCAATAAACACGCCCTTACCAATTTCTGCACCTGGGTGAATTTCAATTCCTGTCAAAAATCGTCCCAAATGAGAAATCAAGCGAGGGATGAAAACTACACCTCGACAGTGTAACCAGTGAGCGAGACGATGCAAACATATGGCGTGAAATCCAGGGTAACAAAACACTACTTCTAACCAATTACGTGCTGCTGGATCACGCTCAAAAATGATGCAAAAATCACTCAATAATGGCTCAAAAAAAATGCCCAAGAGTAGATTTTTCACCAAGGAAATATTTGCAGAATCCGGCTTTATTGCTGACTTTGGATTACTGCTACTGTCTAAGGACTGTTGCATCGGTACTGTCTGGTTCAAAGAGCCGTGTGTTATTTTTATGCTTATATCAGGTAGCTCTGAAGCAGACAGTAAATCCGATGTCTATTGGATTTATTGGAATGATTAAGGTTGTACTCAAACCCCCTAACCTCAATTGCAGAACACTTGACAATTAATCTAGGGGTAGGGGGACTAGCTTTTAAAGATAGGGGTACTAGTATTTCTGGGTTAGGGGATTCAGCATTTGTGTACTCACCACAAAAGCCTTTACCTTTAAGACTTTGCAGGCATATAGGCAAGATATTTTGAGATATATTAAGCTGTACTCAACTGCCTATAAAATCAACTAAATGAAGCGACAGATGCAATATCTGTATATCCAACTACCTTTCTTATTTTAGAATTTGGCTAGAGAAAAAACAAGTTTCTTTATTTTGTTTTAGTCTTTGTTGTCTGTAAACCTATATACTTTTTACAGGTACAAAGGGGAATCAGAGGACATTTTATACGGGGTTATTAGACATACATTTAATTAAGTAACTGTACTAGAAAAATGTTGCCACCACTTGGCGTTAATTTGCATTTTTTGCGAAAAGTTACAATTTTGGCAGAATAGCAGATAGTTTATGTATGATTAATTTGCCTACTCTAGGGGAGTAAAGCTGATGGGCGGAGAAACTCGCGTTGAGATGAGTAGCATGGGGTAGTACCCAGCCTACAGATAAGACCTAAAGTCCTGACTACGAACTTATATAGGATTGAGACGTTTCTCCAACAGGGTTAAAAAACAAAGAAACAAAAATTAAACATTTGTTTATCAAATTTATTAGCATTAACCCGTCTCCTAAAAAGTTTTGTCTGACCCATCCAGTAAGACTTTGAGCAAAATTAAATGTCATCACAATGACAAAAATTAAAAAAATATGAATTACATTTTTTCATGAAAAAAAATGATATGTTGGATACAGAATTGAATTTCGCACGTATCTGGAGTAGCACAACATAGCCTACTCCAGTTTTTCCCCCTTTAATGCCCTAACAATATTCATTGCGGGCAGGATTTAGGGGGTAGTTGAGTACATCCACTAAATGGGTAGAAACTAGTTTGAATAGGTCTTCAACCCTTTCTGGTAATGGGTTTTAACTGAGTACAAATAAATCCTGCACCCCACTCCAGAAATACTCGTACCCCTACTAGAAAATACTAGAACCCCTACCCGAAAAAAAAATTGCTAATTCTTGTAAACCATGAAGAATTAGCATTTGAGATTTTGAGTACAAGCTTAATAAATCCAATAAATTCTATCCTTCATAGACATATCGTTGACCTGGAAAAGAACTGATATAAATCTTTTATCGCCAATCACTTTATGCTCCAACATAAAACGAAGTAAAAAGTGAATGGAGGGATGAGATAGCACCATGCCTTACGTGAAGAGAAGTCGCGGCTGTACGCACAAATTCTACCCACGACCCAAACGTTGACACACACCAGCCGAAAATCAAGGATTGTATAGCCTGCCTACTCTGTTTCCAGATGCCTTCACTGGCATTGAGAGTAACCAAACACGGGCAGAGTATAAGACGCGACTTCGATTCCTAGGCATAAAGAGTAGCAACGGCATCTCTCGGCATCCAGTCCACCGACCTTTTGCGAAATTCAATGACACTACCGGCTACAGGACTCCTCACCTCCGAGAATCAGGAACCTACCATTACCCAAGCAAAATCAGGTGGTTGCGGATGCGACAGCAGCGCCACCGTGGAAATGGACGAAAAACTGAAACAACGCATCGCCCAGCATCCATGCTACAGCGAAGACGCCCATCACCACTACGCGAGAATGCACGTTGCAGTTGCACCAGCTTGCAATATTCAATGCAACTATTGCAACCGCAAATATGATTGTGCTAACGAAAGTCGCCCTGGAGTAGTTAGCGAACTGCTAACCCCAGAAGAAGCAGCCCATAAAGCTTTGGTGATTGCAGGCAAAATTCCCCAAATGACAGTCTTGGGAATTGCAGGCCCTGGCGATCCACTGGCGAATCCAGAAAAGACTTTCCGCACCTTTGAGTTGATTGCAGATAAAGCACCAGATATTAAGCTTTGCCTCTCAACCAACGGTTTGATGCTGACTGAATATATCGATCGCATCAAACAATTAAATATAGATCACGTAACTATTACTTTTAACACCATAGACCCAGAAATCGGCGCACAAATTTATTCTTGGGTTCACTACAAGCGTAAGCGCTACAGAGGCGTTGAAGGTGCTAAGATTCTGCTAGAAAAGCAGATGGAAGGATTGCAAGCCCTCAAAGAAGCCGACATCTTATGCAAAGTTAACTCGGTAATGATTCCGGGAATTAATGACCAGCATTTGGTGGAAGTAAATAAATTCATTCGTGAAAATGGCGCATTCCTGCATAACATCATGCCGCTGATTTCTGCACCAGAACACGGCACACATTTCGGCTTAACCGGTCAGCGCGGGCCTTCACCCAAAGAACTTAAGGCAGTTCAAGACAATTGCGCCGGCAATATGAAAATGATGCGTCATTGCCGCCAATGTCGAGCAGATGCGGTAGGATTATTAGGAGAAGACCGCAGCCAGGAATTTACCAAAGATAAATTCTTGGAAATGGCGCCCGAATATGACCTGAAACAACGTGCCAGTGTTCACGAAGGGATCGAGAAATTTAAAGAAGAACTTAAAGTAGCCAAAGAAAAGGCACAAGCGGGCAAGAAACTTGCCAACAGTCCCAAAATCTTAGTTGCAGTTGCAACCAAAGGTGGCGGACTAGTTAACCAACACTTCGGTCATGCGAAGGAATTCCAAGTTTACGAAGTTGAAGGTAACGAAGTTCGGTTTGTCAGTCATCGCAAGATTGACCACTATTGCCAAGGTGGATTTGGAGAAGAAGCCACACTCGACTACATTATCAAAGCGATCGCAGATTGCAAAGCGGTTTTAGTCTCCAAAATTGGGAACTGTCCCAAAGAAGAATTGCAGAAATCTGGCATACAGACTGTTGAAGCTTACGACGTGATTGAGAAGGTTGCTTTGGAGTTTTACCAGCAATATGTAGAAGGATTAGGGAAATAGGGCATGGGGAATGGGGCATAGCGCATGGGGAATGGGGAATGGGGAATGGGGCATAGCGCATCCAGACGAAAAAGCCCAACGCCTAATAGCCAAAGCCTAATACCCAAAGCCCAAAGCCCAATGCCCAATGCCCAATGCCCAATGCCCAACAAGGAGAATAGTCATGGCTTACAAAATTACTAGCCAATGTATTTCCTGTGATTTGTGTCTGTCTGTATGTCCCACCGATGCAATTAAAGTAATTGACGGAAACCGTTGGATTGATCCCGAACTTTGCACCAACTGCGTTGGTAGTATTCATTCAGTGCCTCAATGTACAGCCGGTTGTCCCACCTGCGATGGTTGCGTTAAGCAGCCCAGCGATTATTGGGAAGGCTGGTTTGCTAAATACAACCGCTCTTTAGCTAAGTTAACCAACAAACAAGATTATTGGGAGCGTTGGTTTAACTGTTATTCCGAGAAGTTTGCTGAACAATTGCAAAAGCGTCAGCAGCAAGTTGTAGGAGCAAATTGACAACTGGAGGATGAAGGGTGAAGCATGAAGGCTGAAACCTGAAACTCCGAGTTCGGAACAGGAAACTCCGAGTTCGGAACACGAAACTTCGAGTTCGGAACAGGAAACTCCGAGTTCGGAACACGAAACTCCGAGTTCGGAACAGGAAACTTCGAGTTCGGAACCTGAAACACCGAGTTCAGAACACGAAACTCCGAGTTCGGAACCTGAAACTCCGAGTTCGGAACCTGAAACTTCAAGCTTGACACTTCATCTTAGATATTGCATTCTCTTGAAATTCTTGGCTAGTGAGAAATAAAATTAGAAGCCATGCAAAATAACTGCATCTATCTCGATAATAATGCCACCACAAAGGTAGATCCAGAAGTTTTAGAGGCGATGTTGCCCTACCTGACAGAATATTACGGCAACCCCTCTAGTATGCACACCTTCGGCGGACAACTTGGCAAAGCAGTTAAAATAGCACGTGGACAAGTTGCAGCGCTTCTGGGTGCCGATGAATCAGAAATTGTGTTCACCAGTTGCGGAACTGAGGGAGATAACGCCGCGATTCGCGCCGCATTGTTAGCGCAACCAGAAAAGCGACATATTATCACCACTCAAGTTGAACATCCCGCAGTCTTAAATGTCTGCAAACAACTGGAAACCCAAGGTTATAATGTTACCTATCTCTCGGTAAATAGTCAGGGGCAGTTGGATCTAGATGAACTAGAAGCCTCGCTGACAGGTAACACCGCCTTGGTAACAATTATGTATGCCAACAACGAAACAGGCACGGTGTTCCCAATTGAGCAGATTGGGTTAAGAGTAAAAGAGTATGGCGCTCTCTTCCATGTAGACGCGGTGCAAGCAGTAGGAAAAATTCCTCTGAATATGAAGAATAGCACCGTGGATATGCTGACCATATCCGGTCACAAAATACATGCACCCAAAGGAATTGGCGTCTTGTATGTGCGCCGCAAAGTCAGATTTCGTCCCTTTTTAATTGGCGGACACCAAGAACGGGGACGCCGGGGGGGAACAGAGAATGTTCCGGGAATCATCGCCCTAGGCAAAACTGCCGAACTGGAGATGCTACATTTAGAAGAGGCGACCAAAAGAGAAACAAAACTGCGCGATCGCCTAGAAAAAACCTTACTCGCTAAAATTCCCGATTGTGAAGTTAACGGTGATCCTAATCATAGATTGCCCAACACCACCAACATCGGCTTTAAATATATCGAAGGTGAAGCGATTCTGCTTTCCCTCAACAAATACGGTATCTGTGCTTCCTCTGGTTCTGCTTGCACCTCCGGCTCACTGGAACCTTCCCACGTTTTACGCGCAATGGGCTTACCCTACACCACCTTGCATGGTTCCATTCGCTTTAGCCTGAGTCGCTATACCACAGAAGCCGAAATCGATCAAGTGATTGCGGTAATGCCAGAAATTGTAGAACGTCTACGCGCTCTTTCACCCTTCAAAAATGACGAGGCGGGCTGGTTACAACAACAGGCTCAAACACTGGCGCATCATTAACGGGGAATGGGGAATGAGGAATAGGGAATAGGAAAGATTTTACCCAATACCCAATCCTCAATCCAATCTAAAATCCAAAATCTAAAATCTAAAATCAGATATGTGGGACTACACAGATAAAGTATTAGAATTGTTTTACAATCCCCTAAATCAGGGAGAAATCCAAGAGACTAGCGAATCTGGAATTAAAGTTGCCACTGGTGAAGTAGGTAGCATTGCCTGCGGTGATGCTTTGAGATTGCACCTGAAAGTAGAAGTAAAAAGCGACAAAATTCTGGATGCTCGTTTTCAAACTTTTGGCTGTACCAGCGCGATCGCTTCTTCTAGTGCGCTGACAGAGATGATTAAAGGTTTAACTTTAGATCAAGCCCTAAAAGTCTCGAATAAAGATATTGCAGATTACCTGGGTGGATTACCAGAAGCCAAAATGCACTGCTCCGTTATGGGGCAAGAAGCCTTAGAAGCAGCCATTTATAATTATCGAGGTATTCCTCGCGCTGCTCATGATGATGATGACGAAGGAGCGCTAGTTTGTAGCTGCTTTGGCATTAGCGAATCGAAGATTCGACGCGTGATTTTGGAAAATAACCTCACCCATGCAGAAGATGTAACAAATTATGTCAAAGCCGGCGGCGGATGCGGTTCTTGTTTAGCTAATATTGATGATATATTAGCAGATGTAAACAGTCAGCGGTCAGTGATTAGCGGTCAGCACCAGCAACAACAAAAAACCGATAACCGCCAATTGACAACTGTACAGAAAATCGCCCTCATTCAAAAAGTTTTGGATGAAGAAGTCAGACCAGTTTTGATTGCCGACGGCGGAGATGTAGAACTCTACGACGTAGAAGGAGACCGTGTAAAAGTCTTGCTACAAGGTGCTTGTGGTTCTTGCTCTAGCAGTACAGCCACGCTGAAAATTGCGATAGAATCGAGACTGCGCGATCGCGTCAGCAAGAACCTTGTAGTCGAAGCAGTTGAGCCATTATTTTAGGACTTACGTAATCTACAAATACGCCCTAATAACCTTCAGATAGTCACAAAAAGTAGGATTTGAGGTCTATACATTGTCTTCCCTTTAATGTTGACGTCCTACTGACTAAAAACAGCTAAATCAGCTGTAAATGCTCACAAAACATAGGCGAATATCTTCAGCGCCTGGTTGCAAAATTTCATTCATCCAACTCGCTTCAAAGGAATCGGTTATGAGCACATTGTACGAAAAAATCGGTGGACAGCCAACACTTGAGAAAGTTGTAGATAACTTCCACAAAAACATCTTGGCAGACAGCAGCGTTAGCACATTGTTCGCTCGCACAGATATGGCCAAGCAACGTACTCATCAAATTGCTTTCTTCTCTCAAATCCTTGATGGACCCAAGCAATACGCAGGTCGTCCAATGGACAAAACCCACGCAGGTATGAGCCTCAAAGACCCACAATTTGACGTAATTGTCAAGCACCTGAGTTCCGCAATGACTGCAAGTGGCGTATCAGCAGAAGACACCAAAGCAGCACTGGAAAAAGTTGCTGGTTTAAAGGGTTCTATTTTAGGCAAGTAATAGGACAGGTCTATTGATAGGAAGACGAATAGTGACCTCAAGTCCTACTTGGTGTTTCTCGCTGGCACAGATTATGACGTATTTGTAAATTGCGTAATTTCTTTGTTCTTTGTCAACATCAACGACAAAGAACAAAGAACAAAACTAAAAAAGAAAAAACTACAAAAAAACTCACAAACTACAACGAATAATTTATGTATCCAATACCCACTTTCTTTGCTGTGGAGCGATCGCCCCCGGTGACGTTCTACATTCCCTCACTGCTGTAGCTCAACAAGCGTGAGTAACCCAGAGAAGAACACAACAGACCCACCTACCAACCAATTGCAGGAAAACACGAATCATGACTGACAACAAATTAGACAGATAGCTTTCTACGGTAAAGGTGGTATTGGTAAATCTACCACCTCTCAAAACACCCTAGCAGCTATGGCAGAAATGGGTCAACGCATCCTCATTGTTGGTTGCGATCCTAAAGCTGACTCTACCCGTTTGATGCTGCACTCCAAAGCTCAAACAACCGTTCTTCACTTGGCTGCTGAACGTGGTGCAGTAGAAGATATCGAACTCGAAGAAGTAATGTTAACCGGTTTCCGTGGTGTTCGTTGCGTAGAATCTGGTGGTCCAGAACCTGGTGTAGGTTGTGCTGGTCGTGGTATTATCACCGCCATTAACTTCTTAGAAGAAAACGGTGCTTACCAAGACTTAGACTTCGTATCTTACGACGTATTAGGTGACGTTGTTTGCGGTGGTTTCGCAATGCCTATCCGTGAAGGTAAAGCACAAGAAATCTACATCGTCACATCTGGTGAAATGATGGCGATGTACGCTGCTAACAACATCGCTCGTGGTGTTCTTAAGTATGCTCACACAGGTGGTGTACGCTTAGGTGGTTTGATTTGTAACAGCCGTAACACTGACCGAGAAATCGAATTGATCGAAACCTTGGCAAAACGGTTGAACACCCAAATGATTCACTACGTACCTCGTGACAACATTGTTCAACACGCAGAATTGCGCCGGATGACTGTTAACGAGTACGCTCCTGAAAGCAAACAAGCTAACGAATATCGCACATTGGCTAACAAGATCATCAACAACAAAAACCTGGCTATTCCTACACCTATCGAAATGGAAGAACTAGAAGAATTGTTGATTGAATTTGGTATTCTCGAAAGCGAAGAAAATACCGCCAAGTTGGTTGCTCAAACTGCTCAAAAATAATGCTCTAGCACAAGGTAAAAGGCGGAGAGTGATATACCATACCTCTCACCTTTAACTGACATTCTTACTATCCCCAAGGGGACTCTCAGTCCCCAACCCCACAGGGGAAAACCCCCTTCATATCCCCCCCTTTCTTAGGCGCACGAGAGGCAAAAATGACTCCTCCAGAAAACAAAAACATCATCGAAGAAAGAAAAGAACTAATTAAAGAAGTTCTCCAAGCTTATCCTGAAAAAGCTGCAAAAAAACGGGAAAAGCATTTAAATGTATACGAAGAAGGTAAGTCTGACTGCGGCGTTAAGTCTAACATCAAATCTCTACCTGGTGTAATGACCGCTCGTGGTTGTGCTTACGCAGGTTCTAAAGGTGTGGTTTGGGGTCCTATTAAGGACATGATCCACATTAGCCACGGGCCTGTTGGTTGCGGTTACTGGTCTTGGTCTGGTCGTCGTAACTACTACATTGGTACAACTGGTATTGATACCTTTGGTACCATGCACTTCACTTCTGACTTCCAAGAACGTGACATCGTTTTTGGTGGTGACAAAAAACTCTTAAAGCTGATTCAAGAACTGGAAATACTCTTCCCCCTCAGCCGTGGTGTTTCTATTCAATCTGAATGTCCCATCGGTCTAATTGGGGATGACATCGAAGCCGTTGCGAAGAAAGCAGCTAAAGAAATTAATAAGCCTGTTGTTCCCGTACGTTGCGAAGGCTTCCGTGGTGTTTCTCAGTCCTTGGGGCACCACATCGCTAACGACATGATTCGTGACTGGGTATTCCCTAGAGCAGATCAAGCCAAGAAAGATGGCACACTCAAGTTTGATGCTACTCCTTATGATGTAGCAATCATCGGTGATTATAACATCGGTGGTGATGCTTGGGCTAGCCGCATCCTATTAGAAGAAATCGGCTTGCGCGTAGTCGCTCAGTGGTCTGGTGATGGCACCATCAACGAAATGTTGATGACACCAAACGTGAAGATTAACCTCATCCACTGTTACCGGTCGATGAACTACATCAGCCGTCACATGGAAGAAAAATATGGTATTCCCTGGTTGGAATACAATTTCTTCGGTCCTACCAAGATTGCTGAATCTTTACGGGAAATCGCTTCTAAATTTGACTCGAAGATCCAAGAAAACGCTGAGAAGGTGATCGCCAAGTATCAGCCCACAATGGATGCGATCGTTAAGAAGTATCGCCCCCGTTTAGAAGGTAAGACTGTCGCTATGATGGTTGGTGGTTTACGTCCTCGCCACGTTGTACCCGCTTTCCAAGATTTGGGTATGAAGATGATTGGTACTGGTTATGAGTTCGCTCATAATGACGACTACAAACGTACTGCTCACTACATCGAAAACGGCACCATCGTTTACGACGACGTTACCGCTTACGAATTCGAGGAAATTGTTAAAGCACTTAAGCCAGACTTAATTGCTTCTGGTGTGAAAGAGAAGTACGTCTTCCAAAAGATGGGTCTTCCTTTCCGTCAAATGCACTCTTGGGATTACTCCGAACCTAGTCATCGGGGTTGGAAGTCAGGTGAGGCAAGGTTTTTTGGCGGGGGGAGAAAAAAGAGTCTATTTTTAGTCTAAATGCAAGTTGCAGGGTTATCTAGGAACAATCTGTTTTGATGATTTAGATAGTATAACTGTTATTCTGTATGGTTTTGAGATTTTGCTGGCATGAGTCTTAAATAAAAACTGTTAAATAAAAAACTATTTTAAATGACATTTTTTAGATTAAATGGTATCGGATTATTTTTATAATATATGATAAATTAGTAAGATATTTTAGTAAGATTAAGGAGGAATACTCTTGACCAAGAAAGTTACTATCACTATTGATGATGAAATTCTTGCTTTTATCGATCGCAAGGCTGCATCAGTTGGAGATACGACCAACCGCAGTAGCTATATAAACTCTGTTTTAGCAAAACACCGTCGTACTGTTTTGGAAGCAGAAATGATTGCAGCACTCAAAGAAGATGCCAAAAATCCTGAATATCAAGCAGAGATAGCAGCTTGGGATTCTGTTGCTGGAGATGGTATTGAATAATGCCAAATGGTATTTTAGCTTATCAACGTGGGGAAATTCGCTGGGTAAAACTTGATCCAACAGTGGGTGCAGAAGCTCAAAAAACACGTTCTTGTCTAATAGTTCAAAATGATGTAATGAATCAATATGGTTCTTTAACTATTGTCATGCCATTTCGACCTGGAACAAAAAATGCTCCTTATGTAGTAAATGTTAAAGCTACAACCAACAATGGTTTAGACCAAGACCGTTATATTGATGTTGCACAAATTTGCAGTGTTGACAATAGTCGGGTATTGGGGTTGATAGGGATTTTGGAAGATGAATATTGGGAAACAATTCGTGCTGCGTTAGATATAGTTTTGAATTTTGGCAGATAAAATTTGCATCCAACCAAGATATTTTGTCCGTTTGCTCCATAAAGTGTTAGCCTGCTAGACTGAAGTGATTGGACGCACAAAAGGCGGATAAATAACGTCTGGAGGTTCCCTTGAGTATTATACAAACTGCTACTGAAAAAATGCGATTGCTCCCGCCAGAGAAGCAACAAGAGGTCTTAGATTTTATCGAGTTTCTGCAAAGTCAGGTAGCACAACAAAATATAACCATTGAGCAAATTGAGCCTATTTCATTTTTAGCAGCAGCTCAACAATTTGCTGGTTGTGTTGATGGTGGTCCCGGTGATTTAGCGACGAACAAACAATATCTTGAAGGTTTAGGAACTGAATGAAGCAGAGAGTCATCATCGATACGGGGCCATTAATAGCCTTTATTAATCGCAGAGAGCATTTTCACACCTGGGTAATTAACACTTTAGCTACAATTGAGCAGCCGTTACTCACTTGTGAGGCTGTGATCGTAGAGACTTGTTTTTTGTTGCGAAATATTTATGGTGGTCAGGATACGGTGATGTCTTTGCTGGACGAGGGAAAGATATTAATTTCGATGTATTTGAGTGAAGAAGCGGCAGTGATTAAAGAATTGCTGCGACAATATCAGTCAGTTCCAATGTCATTAGCAGATGCGTGTTTGGTGAGAATGACACAACTGTATCCTGATAGTGAGTTGCTAACATTTGATAGCGATTTTAGAATTTATCGGAAGAATCGTAATCAACTAATTTCTGTGATTATGCCAGAGGATTTGTAATAACAGGGTTAAGAGAGATGCCTTCTCTACGAGACGCTACGCGAACGGCAGGCTACGTCAACGCTCCTCAACATCATATAATGCAAGGTTTTTTGGCGGCGAGATTAAAAAAGGGCGCAAAAATTACAAACATCCCTTTTTAATCAACTGGATAGTTAACTTCTTTGAGTAGATAGCCATCAATATAACGTCGTTGTGTTTTTACTCGACCCCAACCATCTTTACAGATAATAGTGATAGTTTCATGAGCATCATGAGCACCAAACCAATTCTCTGTACGAACGTAGTGGTAGCTATCTGGTCTTTCGTAGCTGTGAGTTGTTCGGTAAGCAGGTTTTCCTTGATAGTAATAGGTGAGTTCTTTTGTTTTTCCAGATTGGCTATGAATTTCAACACCTGATACCAGCCCACTATCAGGATTGTACCGAGTTTCAACTCTTGAACCATCAGGATTTTCAGTTACCACTTTTCGATGATGCCAAATAGACAGATAATTACCACCTGGATTGTACTTTTCGTGAATTGAACCTTGAGCATAAATTTCTATGTCATCCGAGGATAATGCAGATTCATATTCCTGTATCTGCATATTTGCTTGCTGAACTAAGTTACGGGTTTTATCCAGCAGGAAACTTTGTAGTAAATCTTCGGCTTCACCTTCACGCTGATCAACGCTAGCTTGCAAGTCATTAATCATAGAGCAGGACCTGTGTGTAATGTTCTATATGATTTGATCTAGGTTTAAGCTTTGCATTATCTCATGATAATTCTTTCATCCATCCAGGGCACTTGCTATTTATAATTTTGACACTACTCCCTTCCCTGTGTAAGATTACCGATGTAATTTCTTCTGGTGTGCTTCTGTACCCCCCGGTTGCCTAAATGGTCATCTTGGGGCGAAAAAGGAGTGATTTTTGCTATACCTATGACAATCTTAACCACAGAAGCCCTCTGTTCAGAAGCTGCTATATTTTCAGCCGCCGAGTCTCTACACCCGGAACCCCTACTTTACGGCGTGACTGATGGTAAAGCTGAAGGACGGCGGATTTCCAGATGACTCGTGGAATTCGCAACATTTTGGCGAATGAAGGTAATAAAGATGATTTAATTGCTTTTATGCTTGATCGCAATCTACCCGTGGATGAAATTGAAGCCAGCAACATCGCCGATGCAATTCTGGAAAATCCACCCTTACAAGGATTTTTGACTATTTCCAATGCTTTACAATGGCGGCTGCAGTATGGAAGAGTCATAGAACGCGCTGGTCAAGAAGATGGCATAATTGCTGTTTATAAACAAAATTAACCCATGACTGGTACTGCAAATCAAGCAAAAATAGAATATGGAGATTTCCAAACACCGCTAGAACTAGCTGAAATGGTATGTCAAAAGCTATTAAAACTTGGTGTTAACCCAGATTTTATAGTTGAGCCAACTTGTGGAGTCGGTAATTTTATCGAGGCGGCTGTAGATGCGTTTGTCTCAGCTAAAAAAATTTTTGGTATGGAAATAAATGCTGATTATTTAGCAGAAATCGAAAGAAAGCCGAAATTTTTACATGACAAAAGACTGGAAATTAGAAATGGAGATTTTTTTCAGGTTGATTGGTCATCAATTATAGGTCAGTTAAATAAAAAAATATTAGTAATTGGGAATTTACCTTGGGTAACAAATTCACAGCAGGGTAGCATCGGTGGTGAGAATTTACCAAACAAAAACAATTTTCAGAATCATCTTGGCTTAGATGCTCTAACAGGTAAGAGTAATTTTGATATATCTGAATGGATGTTAATCCAGGTTGTGCAATGGTTGCAGAAACGTGAAGGTTATCTAGCAATATTATGTAAGAGTTCTGTCGCCCGGAAAATCTTAAATTACATTTGTTCTAAAAAACTAAATTTAGCTTATTGTGCAACTTACAAAATAGATGCCAAAAAATATTTTAATGCTACTGTTGACGCTTGTTTATTTTTCTGTAAATTTGACGCCAATTCACAAAACTATTTTTGTGATGTATTCACCAATCTTGAAACTTTAGATTATTATCGCATAGGTTATAGTCATAATGTTCTTGTCAGAGATTTAATCACATTTGAAAAACTCGAAAGGCTATATGCTCAAAGCTCAGGAACAAAATGGCGCTCTGGGATTAAGCATGATTGCGCGAGTGTCATGGAATTCCGCAAAGTGGATAATACTCTCATTAATGGACTAGGAAAAGCAGTCGATATTGAAGAAACATATCTTTTTCCTTTGTTTAAAGGTTCTGATGTTGCTCAGAATAGAATAAAGACTACTGACAGATATATTTTGGTAACTCAAAAATTAGTGGGTGAATCTACCGAGCAGATAAAAGATTCTGCACCTAAAACTTGGAACTATCTGGAGGCTCATGCACAATACCTAAACAAAAGAAAAAGCAAGATTTATCAACATAATCCTCGCTTTTCTATTTTTGGTGTTGGTTCATATACTTTTGCACCCTGGAAAATTGCAATTTGTGGACTTTACAAAAAATTAGACTTTAGATTGATAGGGAAGATAGATGATAAGCCTGCTGTTTTCGATGATACTGTTTATTTTCTCAGCTTTGATGATGAGAGTATCGCATATAAAACTTTTGAGATTTTAACTTCTTCACTAGCAAAAGACTTCTATTCATCTCTGATTTTTTGGGATGAAAAACGCCCAATTAAATCTAGTATACTCAATAATTTAAACTTGACGGCTTTAGCAGATTACCCGCCCTTGTGACTCAATTCTTCATCCCAAAAATAGTTTTTTATCGTGGTTATAAATCACAAAATGTTGATTCATCGGCTTGACGAATCGCACGTCTATAACCGAGTACCTCTTCAAACACTGGCTCGTCCTTGAAATAAGCTGTAATTTTTTGCAGCCAGGGGATTGGGTAATGGGCTACTGTTGAATGGCTGACAAATGCTGTCTAACCCAAGCGCGAAAAGCACGAGTAGTTTTATTTTCTCCGTTTTTTCTAGCTTCCTGAATAAACCGGGGAATTTCTGTAACCGACACTAGGGCGAAAATAGGGCTAGTCTGGACTTCTATGTATTGCCCATCTTTGAGTATATAAATTCTTAATACACTACCGTTATAGCGCCAAAATTCGGGGATACCAAGTGCAGCATAAAGGCGCAATTTATCGATAGCTGGACGAGAGTATTCCACTTCTAGCACCAAGTCTGGTGGTGGATCGATCGCCAGGTCGATATTTTCTTTATCTCTCACTAATAATTCGTTGTCAATGTAGTAGCTACTATCTGGCTCTCCCCCAAATTCTAAATCATCTCGTGTCAAAGTCAGTGAGCCAGAACGTCTAAACTCCCGGTCGAATTCTTCTAATAACACGACAATGAAACCTTCAATAATGCGGTTCGAGTTTTCGTGTGGCATTAATGGGGTCATAATTTCTACTATTTGATGATCATAAGCGAGTCGAGATTGACGCTCGCCTCCCATTTCAGCCAGGATGGTTTTGAATGTCTGCCAACTGATATTTTTAAGTAAAGTTCTTGTTTCTGCCCGTGGTGCTGTTGCGACCATAATAAAGTCTCCTTTATAGTCCGTGCGTCAGTCCTAAATTCTTGTGGTTCAGTCTGGAAAAGCCAGACCAGTCTGAGGATCACGGATATACAGCCCTAGTGTGAGACTACGTATTACTTCATCCCAAATAGGTATTAATTGTTCTGCTTGATCTGCCCAATAATCAAAAGTAATCAAGCACTGAATATTTGACCCCAAACCAATGCAAGTCCGGGAAAAAGCTTCCCGTGGCTCTGTTTGGGTATCGATAAACTTAATCTCTGTCCAGACAATCCTGGCTGTTTGGCGCTTGACGGTGATGATTTCTCCCCTCTCAATGACGTTGCGACTGTCGTCTTCCATGATTTTCTTGAGGGTAGCTTTTAGGGGAAACAGATTCCAGTCATTGGGTGGTAGGCGATTGAAAGATACTTCTAGACAGCAATCATCGTTAGGCGGTTTTCTGTCCATGAACTTGAAGGATTTTTCTTGTGGCTCAAAAACCCACTTCTGGGGAACATTGAAGCGAACAGCCCCGCGATCTGCGACAAATATTTTGTAACCTGATGGAGATTCCCAATGATGGTCAGGTTTGAGTTCAAGGGTTTCTTTCATCCACTCAAGATTGCTTTTTTTACGCTTTGCCATAGTGTTTTTGCAAATCTGCTCAGGAGTGCGTAGGCGTAGCCTGTCGTAGACATCGCTTATATTGAATTGTAAGCGATCGCCAATTTTATTAATAATATCAAATTTTTACCTGAAAAATGGGGATGGGTAACTCAAGTCTCTAATTTTACCCCGTGCGATTGGAGTGCTAGTGGTGGAGAGATGCGATCGCACTGTTTAAGCACCAAAATATAGCTGAAAATGTTGGTAATTGGTAGGGTGAGTCAGCATTAATTCCTTATTAATTCCTTTCGATGATGAAAGGGTTTATTCAATAATTGCAGCTAATCGTTGCTCTACTTCACAAATATAGTCTTTCAAACCCGTATGCACACCTCTTTCACGTAAAATTTCTAAACTAGTTTCTTCCCAGCACTGCTGTTCGCGTTCCATATCTTTGTTAGTTAGCAGTTCGACTACTACTTTTGGATTTCTAATTCGCTCAGGTTCTTCCAGTGAAATAGAGCGTAGTCTGTGTGATTCTATGCAAGGATAAAAATTCAATTTAGCCTTAATTTCTTCTAACATTTGTTCCTCTTTTTGATTAGAAGGAATAAACCCATTTAGAACCCATGCTTCACGTTTTGGATCAGCTACACCAATAACAATTTCTAATTTTGGATCTAGATTGGTATGTTGTGATCGTGCTTGTTTAATCCCTTCCCTACGCTCTGATTGATTGTCTAAATCACGTATCAAAAGAATCGCTCTAATCTGTCGTATTTTTTGCAAATAACGCACCAAATTAAGAACTTTGATGGATGATGCTCCATCGGCTTTTAACGGTACACCCTTACTATGATGACCTCGATATCTTGGTAATTTCAAACCTGATGATTCCAAAATTTTAGGAATGTCTTTCCAGCAGGAATATTCTGTTCCTTCTTGTAAGCCACACCACTTAAAAAAATACTGAAGATTATCATCCTCTAACCAATCAATTTTTTCTATCAAAACACGTTCTGCTAATTTAGTAGCCGTTCGTGCATCTGCACCACTTTCCACTATCACAATGAACTCAATCACTACCTTCTCCTTCCACAACCCAATCTTCACCCTCAGCATCCCAAAACTCACCAGTTGTCAAGGTTTGCTTTGCCCATTCCACATCAGGATGTTCATCCAGACGTTGGGAAATTGTGAAGCCTGAATTAGTGTTATTCAATATATGTACTTGAGATGGAACAAGCTCATCAATAATATATGGCGAGTGAGTAGAAAAAATAATTTGCAGATTTTGATTATCTTGAATTATTTCCTTAAAAACAGTCATCAACTCACGTTGTGCTTTTGGATGAAGTCCTTGTTCCACATCATCTAGAAAAACTAAATTAGGTTGTTTAGGGTTCTTCAGCACAGTTAGCAAGCCTAGAGTCAGCATTGTTCCTTCACTAATTGCGTGGGCTGGAATACGTTCACCCGTATTCATGTCTAGTATAACTTCTTGCCCTGTCATTTCCTGACTTTCTTCATAAGAAATAGACTTACCATCTACTTCAATTAAACGTTTGCGAATCACTGGAACCTTTGCTCGCTTGATGCCTATTTTGCGTACATTGGGCACAATTCTACTTAACATTTCTTCTAATAATTGAAAATTGTCTGGAGCCTCATCACGCAAAAAATCTAAAGTTGGTGCTAATCCTGAACCGTCAAACTCAACTCTTGGCGTGACTTCATCACTGTAAGCTGCTTTGGCAAGATTGCTGGCAACTAACTTTAGATACACAGCATATTTTAAAGAATTACGGATTGCATCTGAAGAGTTAGTTAAAGAATTTGACCATCCCTCCAAACTATCTTTATTTTTATCTATATTCCATGATGCTGTTGGTTGCCAATAATCATTGTTTTCTTGCTTCCAATTATAGGATGCTTGCCAATTCTGTCGTTTGTTATATCCCCAAAAGCCACTTGCAGTAACAGACATATTTCTTTCCCCAATGGTTGTAATAAATTGAGGTGATCTGTCATACTGAAATATCTTGGCAAATGATGAATCCGCAAGCCTACTGAGATTATGCAATGCTTGTAACACTGAAGTTTTACCAGCACTGTTTTTTCCTACGAGTCCATGTAATCGTGAACTATCAAAATTAAGTTCCGTAGATTTATGGCTTTTGAAATTATGAAGTATTACCTTTTCTAGCATTTGATTGCTAACATCCTTCTATACAAAAGTAAACTTCTTTGATTTAAGCAGTTTATTAGTGAATGTGGGAAACTGGTTTAAACTATCTTCTGAACAAAAGTATCAAACGATACTTTACCATTCATTTGCGTCTTTCATTTTACCCCGTGCGATTGGAGTGGTAGTGGTGGAGAGATGCGATCGCACTGTTTAAGCACCAAATATATCTGAAAATGTTGGTATGGTGCGTCAGATTTCATAGTTACAGGAGTTTTCAGGTATTTGAACCAGACTCTAAGGGCACAGCAATGCTGTCCCCCTACGGCAAATGTGGTCTATTTACCTGAAAATAGCTGTAACATAGATGGATACTGACACATCTTACTTGGTTGTGTACCCACATTGCTAATAGTATTATTGGTGAAAAACGCCCTCTTTATTTCCGCCACCATAAATTAGGATAAGCGATCGCACTAGCAATTACAGTTAAAACACAACCAACAGCAGTGGCATAAAACCTTACAGGGAGAAGTACTAAGTCCCCACCATGTGCGAGTGTGAGTAGATCAAGCGCTACCATAACAAGCACCGTTGTGGCAACGCAGCATACAGTATAGTTTCGCGCTAAACCAATGGGAACGAAAGGGGCTGCTATTGTGCTGTAAGCAATCAACAGCCAAGGATTTTCATTGAAGCGAATAATTCCCCCCACAATCAACACGCCAATTAAGGTGCCAACCAATCGCTCTAAAGTTCGGCGCACTGTGGCTCGACTATCTGGTTGCATAACCATGAGGGTTGTCACGGCTACCCAAAAAGGTCGAGGAAATCCAACTAGTGTACTTCCTGCATAGGCGATCGCTGCTACAATACCATAGCATAATCCAAACCGTAGACCTGCTGTCTGTCTAGAGCGAATGCGTTTCCAGCCTTCGTACAGTTGAGATTCGACCTGGAGATGATTTCGACACAGTAAATTCTCAATTGCTAGCACCAAAATTGTCCAGATTCCACCAGCCAAAAATGCCATTGCTGCTGTTTGATCAAGATCAATCACTTTTGTGCCAAATGCTGCCAATTGTGAAGTACCAAACAGAAAACTCACCACAGCAAATCGACACATCACTTCAATTGCTTTATGAGAGGTATGCAACCAGCCAGCTGCAATTCCCAAAAGCAAAACGCCTAGATAAATCATTATCGGAATATTGCCCACCAATCCACCTAGTTGAGCGCATCCTGTAATTAAAATTCCCCCAGCCATTGTTGCAAGGAAGCGATCGCTAACACTTCCCTCAACATTTGCAACTAGACCAACATACATACTGCCAATCAAGGCTACCACACCATAACGCACCTGTCCCACAGCAAGTCCAGTAATCAGGGGAATACTGACTTCTATGGTGTAACGCAGTGCTTGAACCCAAGGCAATAATTTTAGCTTGATCCATATCTGATGCAGCGAAGATTGCGGCACTAATTCCTCAACTTATTTTGTGTCTACATACCCTGTTTGTCAGAATTGTCTCACGGAGCCAAATTATCTACCTATGCCAATGGGCATATTATTTTATTGTTGTGTCCCTAGGGTTGTAGCTATTTAGCAGTTTGTTGCTTGCGTTTCATTTTCAATGCTAGTGCGATCGTTGCAAGTAGACCAACAACAGCATTAGGTTCTGGAACTGAAACCTGATTACCCACGGTTCCTGTTTTCTCAATGTCCACCAACATCTGTCCAGTATTGTCACTATAGAAAATATCGTTCACAGCCAGGAACAAAAACTTCGCAGTGGTGGGAATTGTCAGTGTTTCCTCACCGAAGATACCAAAAACACCATTAAATAATGTTTGTTGACCGCAGGTTCGGCTAGGATCACTCAGAGTTGTATCACTGCACATATAATTGCCAGAGTCAGGGGTAGAGTCAAACAAAGTGTTAGAAGTCCAGGTATTCTGAGTGTAGCCATATTGATTGGCGTCTTGCGGATTCAGGGCTACAGCACCAACCACACGTTGTTGATAAGATGAATCAAGCAGCTGATCTGAGGTACTGAACACCCCTATCATGTCGCTCCTGGTTTGACCTGGGTTCCAAACACTCGTGTTAAATGTACCAGAAATATTCAGGCTAATGGAGTCGCCAGCTTGCAAACCCAAATCTGCTAAGGATATGGCTTCAGTGTTACCAGCAAGAGTAGTTACACCTTGATAAGTAGTTGTGTCATCATAGGTTCTCAAAAAGGTGTATGTAGGATCGATTGTCAGTAATGCGGCTTGAGCTTTGTTAACGGTAGAGAATACTCCCAGTCCTGCTAGACTAGAAACTATTAAAGCACCCAGAAATTTTTTCATGACTCTGCATTGATTGCGTGTCAATCTATCTTAAGTGGCAATCTGTAGATTTTGGATGAATTCAGGCATCAAAATCAGTGAAATTTAGATAGATTTTATATCGCTAAATTAAGTATTTTTATATAAGCTAATTAATTTATTTTTTACATAGTAATAAGCCAATAAAATCAGTAAAATTAATTAGTATATTTGCGATTAAGTGAATAATATCTACGTATATTAAGGAATTTATTCCGAAGATTGGGGAAATCTTCAAGCATCCAATCTACCTGAAAATTTTGGCGAAAAGGGAGTAATACATTCAACTTTGCTTATAAACCATCTCCATCTTCAACTTCTCAACCTCTATCCTCAACCTTTCATTTTCCATCCTCAACTTTGCATTCTCCTCCCTAATCAACTCTACTTCATCCCGCTTATTCAAAGCCTGATTAATTGCCAACTTCCGCATATCTAACGAAAACCAACGCTGATAAGTTTGGGTATGCACCTGCACACTATGCCCCAAATTATCCGCCGCCGCTTTAATTGGAATTCCCAAAATATGTGCCCGAATTGCCCAAGCATGACGTAAATCATAAGGCTTAAAATCTAAGCCAATTTTCCGAAACCACCAACTAACTCGCTGTGTTAGTGCCGTTATTTCTGCATGATTAGTATTATCTTTTTTCCTAATTGCTGTAGCCAACATCTCTAAATATTTAGGATTTTTTAAATCAAATTCTTCAATCCATTGCTTATATAATGGTAATGCTTGTCTTTCGCCTGTTTTGCAATCTTTATCGACTTTCCAAGTTAAATCTACATTCTCTTTGTTTAACCACCAATCAATATCAGGATTAATAAATAGTTCCCGTGGACGTAAACCAAATACGGCTAACATACCATAAGTCCAGCGCCAAAGTTGCCAGCTATCTTTCACGTCTTGATTAACTTGATGACCTCTGTTATTTAGATAATATTCAAATTTGATAATTCCTGCCGATATTTCCGCATCAGTCGGTATATTCCGGGCATTATTTGCCGGCATTTTGGAAAATTTAGATAAATCAATTTCGATTTTGAATGTCAAGCAAAATGCTGATATGGCTCTAGTTGCATTATATCTAGCCCATTCTTTATCAATTTTTTCAATTGAACTAATCAAATTTTCTGCTGTTGCGAAATCTTTGGGGTCAGTAAATCGCTTGGTGCGAGAAAAATAATAGAAAAAAGTATGTTCGCTTTTGGTTGTGCGTTTGTGAGTTTTAAAATACTCTTCGGCAAAAGTTTCGAGTAATTCTCCTATGGTTTTCAAGTCTTTTTTAATTGCTTCATTTCCTAAATATTTATCATTCCATTCAAAGGTTTTGCGAGCAATTAATTTGCCTAATTCATGAGCTTCTTCCTCAGCCGTCTTCAGTCCATCCAAGTTGGCGGGAATATTTAAACTGAGATTGTATTGCTTTCTCCCAGTGGCGTTTTTGTCGGTGTCTCCTGGTTTAATTGGTAACGTTGCCCGTAATTGCAGACTTCCATTTGATTCGCGAATTGTTACCTTTGCCTTTGCAGACTTCAAACGCAGATTTATCTGTTCTAATTCCTGTAGTACTTTCGTTCTCATGTGTTCTCTTTGCTGGTGTGATTGCAGACTTGAACCAAGAAAACTGCCATCGGTAGATGAGACTGGCTCTAAGTCTGCAAAAGCTTGTTGATATTTGTCTTGACCCTGGTTATGCATCGCTGTGTTTTTAGCCTATATTTAGCCTAAAAATAAATGTGTTATTAGTGAACAATGTTTATCTCTAACATTGCTTACTGCAAACATTAGACTGTTGAAAGCCATTAAAGCATAAAAAGAATTACTCCGGTCCTTACCACGGTTACGACGGCTTTGCTATCTTCGCTCGTGACATGGATTTGGCGCTCAACAGTCCAACTTGGGCTTTAATTGGCGCTCCCTGGAATAAGAAGGCTCAAGCTAAAGCTAAGGCTAAAGCTGCAGTCTAAGGAAACGTAAATAGGGATAGCCTGGGGCTAATACCCCAGGGGGAGTTGGGAATTCAAAATTCAAAATTCAACATTCAAAATTAGGAATTTTGGTTTTTGCATTTTGAGTTTTGAGTCAAATTCCCAATCTCCACTCCCAACTCTAGTTACCCATATCCAGTACAAATCCTCATTCCTCGTCAGTTCGAGGTTCCCCACCTCTAGAAATTACAGCCAGCTTGGAGATCCAGAAATGCCTCAGAATCCAGATAAAATTCAAGATCACGTCGAACTATTCCACCAACCGGAGTACCAACAATTATTCCAAAACAAAAAGGAATTTGAAAACGGTCACGATCCCGAAGAAGTAAAGCGGGTTGCAGAATGGACCAAGGGTTGGGAGTATCGTGAAAAGAACTTCGCTCGTGAAGCTTTGACCGTTAACCCTGCTAAAGGTTGTCAACCTTTGGGCGCAATGTTTGCTGCTGTGGGTTTTGAAGGTACTTTACCTTTCGTTCAAGGTTCTCAAGGTTGTGTGGCTTACTTCCGTACCCACTTAACCCGTCACTACAAAGAACCATTCTCTGGTGTGTCTTCTTCCATGACTGAAGACGCAGCGGTGTTCGGTGGTCTGCAAAACATGATTGATGGCTTGGCTAACTCCTACACTCTCTACAAGCCAAAAATGATTGCTGTTTGCACCACCTGTATGGCAGAGGTTATTGGTGATGACTTACAAGCCTTTATCAACAACGCTAAGAACGCAGGTTCAGTTCCTCAAGATTTCCCAGTTCCCTTTGCTCACACTCCTAGCTTCGTTGGTTCCCACATCACAGGCTACGATAACATGATGAAGGGGATTCTGACTACCTTAACTGCAGGTAAGAAGAAATCAAAAAGCAACGGCAAGATTAACTTCATCTCCGGTTTTGATACCTACGTTGGCAACCTCCGGGAAGTTAAGCGCATTGCTTCTCTGTTTGGTATTGACTACACCATTCTCTCTGATAACAGCGACTATCTGGATGCACCTAACACAGGTGAATTCGATATGTACCCAGGTGGTACAAAGTTAGAAGATGCAGCAGATGCAATTAATGCTAAAGCTACAGTTGTTCTGCAAGCTCACTCTACTCCCAAAACCCGTGAGTATATCGCTAAAGAATGGCAACAAGAAGTTGTAGTTTCTCGTCCTTGGGGTATTAAGGCTACTGATGAGTTCCTGCTCAAACTCAGCGAACTGACTGGTAAGCCCATTCCGGAAGAACTAGAAATCGAACGCGGTCGCGCAGTTGACGCCATGACTGACTCCCATTCTTGGGTTCATGGCAAGCGCTTCGCTATCTACGGCGATCCCGATCTAGTTTACAGCGTAGTTGGCTTTATGCTGGAATTGGGTGCTGAACCTGTACACATTCTGGTTCACAACACCAACGACGTATTTGAGAAAGAACTGCAAGCATTGTTAGATTCTAGCCCCTTTGGTAAGGATGCAAAAATCTGGGGTGGTAAAGACTTGTGGCACTTACGTTCACTGTTGTTCACCGAACCTGTAGACTTGCTGATCGGTAACACCTACGGTAAGTACCTGTGGCGTGACACCAAGATTCCCCTTGTGAGAATCGGTTATCCCATCATGGATCGTCACCACCTCCACCGCTACAGCACCATCGGTTATCAAGGTGTGATCAACTTGCTCAACTGGGTAGTTAACACCGTCTTTGAAGAAATCGATCGCAACACCAACATTCCTTCTAAGACAGACATTTCTTACGACTTGATTCGTTAGAAATCAGATTCCGCAAAATAGTGCTGAGTCATAAGTAATGAGTTAATTATACTCAGCACTATAAAATTGTCGCGTGCCCTGAAAGTAAAAAGTAAAAAGTAAAAAGTGAAAAGAAATTCTTTGAACTTTTTACTTTTCATTTTTTACTTTAAATTGAGATATTTCTTATGAAGAGTATCACTGAAAATCACTCTCACCTTAATCACCATCCACCTAAATACAAAAAGTCTAGATTATTGGATATTTTCTATCCTTTACGTTTGTTGGTGGATGGTATTCAGGTAAAAAATTCTCGCTTCGCGCATCAAGTTTGTCAAGTCATTCCTTGCTGTTGCCCCTTTGAGCGAGATATTAACCTATTTGGACGAACTTTCCATATACCAGCGCTGTGCGAACTCAATCCTCTATATAACGAGTTAGTTAGTTTGCGGTTTCGTGCTTTATCTTTTCTTGCTGATGAATGTGGAGAGGATATCACGAAATATATTTGCTAGTACAGACTCGGCGTTGCTGAGTCAAGATATGAATTTGTCTCACGCAGAGGAGCCAGTGCGTTGCGCGGGTTAAGCGCGTTGTAGCAACTGGCGTCGCGCAGAGGCGCAGAGAGTAAGAGAGTAAGAGTTTGAGACGTGAAATGCAAAAATTTCATATCCTAATTCAGCAAAGCCTATTAGTCATTATTTATGCAAATAACTAATGACAAAGAACATTAACAACTGTCATCCAGCAAGAGAGAGAGATGAAAATCACCCAAGGTAAAATCAACGAGCTGCTTAGTGAGCCGGGATGTGAACATAATCAGCAGAAACAAGGAGAAAAGAAAAATAAATCTTGTAGCCAACAAGCACAACCAGGCGCAGCTCAAGGGGGCTGTGCTTTTGATGGTGCAATGATTTCCCTAGTACCGATTACTGATGCGGCTCATTTAGTTCATGGCCCGATCGCCTGTGCTGGTAATTCCTGGGGTAGTCGTGGTAGTCTATCTTCTGGACCTCTACTCTACAAAATGGGTTTTACCACTGATTTGGGTGAAAATGATGTCATCTTCGGTGGCGAAAAGAAACTCTATCAAGCGATTCTAGAAGTACATAAACGCTACAATCCGGCAGCGGTATTTGTCTACGCTACCTGCGTGACTGCCCTAATTGGCGATGATATTGATGCTGTTTGTAAAGCTGCTGCCGATAAAATTGGCACTCCAGTTATCCCCGTGATTGCTCCGGGATTTATCGGTAGCAAAAATTTGGGCAACCGTTTTGGCGGTGAAGCTTTGCTGGAATATGTAATCGGTAAGGCAGAACCGGAATACACGACGCCCTATGATATAAATCTAATCGGTGAATACAACATCGCTGGGGAAATGTGGGGAGTCACACCCCTGTTGGAAAAATTAGGAATTCGCGTATTATCTAAAATTACGGGCGATGCTCGTTACCAAGAAATTACTTACGCCCATCGTGCCAAGCTCAATGTGATGATCTGCTCACGCGCTTTGCTGAATATGGCGCGAAAGATGGAGGAGCGTTACGGCATTCCTTACATTGAAGAGTCTTTCTACGGCATTGATGACATGAACCGCTGTCTGCGGAACATTGCTACCAAATTGGGTGATCCTGATTTGCAACAGCGGACAGAAAAACTCATTGCTGAAGAAACAGCGGCTTTAGATTTGGCATTGGCTCCCTATCGCGCCCGTCTCAAAGGTAAGCGAGTTGTACTTTATACCGGAGGCGTCAAGAGTTGGTCAATTATTTCCGCAGCTAAGGATTTAGGAATTGAAGTTGTTGCTACCAGCACCCGCAAAAGTACAGAAGAGGATAAAGCCCGCATTAAGAAGTTGCTCGGCAACGACGGCATCATGCTAGAAAAGGGCAATGCCAAAGAATTATTGGAATTGGTTAAAGATACAAAAGCCGATATGTTGATTGCTGGTGGTCGCAATCAATACACCGCCCTGAAAGCCAGAATTCCTTTCCTGGATATCAACCAAGAACGCCATCATCCCTATGCTGGTTACGTTGGAATGGTGGAAATGGCTAGAGAACTTTATGAAGCCCTTTACAGCCCAATATGGGAGCAAATACGCAAACCGGCGCCTTGGGATCAGGAGGTAGTTTAATGGCGATCGTCACGGTTCCTAACAAATCACTTACAGTTAATCCCCTGAAGCAAAGTCAAGCTTTAGGTGCATCCTTAGCTTTTTTGGGATTGAAGGGAACAATGCCTTTGTTCCACGGCTCTCAAGGCTGTACTGCTTTTGCTAAAGTCGTCTTGGTGCGCCATTTCCGCGAAGCGATTCCTTTGGCGACGACGGCGATGACGGAAGTCACTACCATTTTGGGTGGTGAAGAGAATGTGGAACAGGCAATTCTCACCCTAGTAGAGAAGTCGCAACCAGAAATTATTGGTTTATGTAGCACTGGGTTGACGGAAACTAGAGGGGATGACATGCAAGGCTTTCTCAAGGAGATTCGCAAACGTCATCCAGAACTGTCTCATGTGGCGATCGTGTTTGCTCCCACTCCCGATTTTAAGGGTGCTTTGCAGGATGGCTTTGCTGTGGCTGTAGAAAGTATTGTCACAGAACTGCCAAAAGCGGGTGCTATCAGAAGTGAACAAGTAACGATTTTAGCTGGTTCGGCTTTAACTCCAGGGGATGTACAAGAAATTAAGGAGATAGTAACAGCCTTTGGCTTAGTACCTATTATTGTACCTGATCTTGGCGCTTCATTAGATGGTCATTTAGAGGATTCCTATAGTGCCATCACAGGTAGTGGTACGACGCTCAAAGAACTACGTGATATAGGCTGTTCTGCCTTCACTCTTGCCTTGGGTGAGAGTATGCGGGGTGCAGCAAAAATCTTGGAAGAACGGTTTAACACACCCTTCGAGGTGTTTGGTGAATTGACAGGATTGGAACCTGTAGATGAGTTTCTGCAAGCATTGGCGATTCTCAGTAGCAATAGTGTACCGGAAAAATACCGCCGCCAACGTCGCCAGTTGCAAGATGCAATGTTAGACACTCACTTTTACTTCGGTGCAAAGCGAGTATCTTTAGCACTAGAACCAGATTTATTGTGGTCAACTGCACATTTCCTGCGTTCAATGGGCGCTCAAGTTCATGCTGCAGTCACCACAACGCGATCGCCTCTATTAGAACAACTCCCGGTTAAAAGGGTGACTATCGGTGATTTAGAAGACTTTGAAGAAGTGGCAATTGGGTCTGACTTATTAATTGGTAACTCTAATTTAGCAGGCATTTCCAAACGCCTTTCTATTCCTCTCTATCGTCTGGGTTTACCCATTTATGACCGCTTGGGTAATGGTCAATTTACCAAAGTAGGTTATCGCGGCACAATGGAGCTTTTGTTTGGCATTGGCAACTTATTCTTAGAAGCAGAAGAAGAAAGAGTTAAACACTTTCACGGTGATTGGTGATTGGTGATTGCTAATTGGGCATGGCTAAAGGAAAACTGAAAACTGAGAAAGGACAAATCATCATGAAAATTGCCTTCACGACAAGTGACAAAGTTCATATTAACACTCACTTTGGAGCGGCAGATAAAATTGATGTTTATGAAGTCTCAGATAAAGGATATAAATTCCTAGAGACTCTTAACTTTGATGATGACCTCCAAGAAGAGAATAATGAGAGTAGACTCGCACCAAAACTTGAAGCTCTAGAGGATTGCACAATTGTTTATGTTTTAGCAATTGGTGGCAGTGCTGCTGCACGTTTAATCAAGAAAAGTGTTACTCCCGTTAAGGCAAAATCAGAAGAAGAAGAGATTGCTGATGTTCTCAATAAGTTAGTGCAAACGCTAAAAGGTAATCCCCCACCTTGGCTACGGAAAGCCTTAAAGCAAAAAACCACAAACTTTGAAGATGAAATAGAAAATGAAGCAAAAGTATGAGCGCAAATAATAGTGTAAATGGAACTAGCAGCACAGCAGTAACTTCGCCTTTTCTCAAGGCGATAGTACAACAAATCCGAGGTCAAGATAGCTATGGAGTTTACCGGAATTGGGCAGATGAATTGATTCTTAAGCCCTATGTTGTCACCAAGCAAAAGAAACGCGAAATTTCTGTTGAAGGTGAGGTAGATCCGATTACTAAATCAAGGATTATGGCCTTTTATCGAGCCGCAGCGGCCCGCATTGAACAGGAAACAGGTTTGATATCTCAGGTTGTGGTTGATTTGAGCCATGAAGGATTTGGCTGGGCTTTGGTTTTTTCTGGTCGGCTGTTATTAGTTGTAAGAACCTTGCGGGATGCTCATCGCTTTGGTTTTGACTCCCTAGAAAAAGTTGCAGAAGAGGGAGAAACTTTAGTACAAAAAGGCATTGATTTAGCGAAGCGTTTTCCTGAAGTAGGCAAACTTTAATCAGTCATTGGGCATTAGGGACTTCTAAATAAAAAAACATCCAATAATTTCTTGTGGGGTGGGCGTCTCGCCCGCCCATAGACAAAGGCAGGCATCTTGCCCGCCCCACCAAAATGCCTACCCCACAAGATTGGATAATTTATTTCTGGGAAATCCCCTAGTAAAGGACAAGTGACAACTGACAAATAATAAAGGACAAAGGACAAATGACAATTGAGGAGCTAAAAGCTAAGATTAGACGCCTCAATAGTCAGGCAGGTCAAATGAAAATGGATCTGCATGATTTAGCAGAGGGATTGCCAACAGATTTCGAGAAACTTAAGGATGTTGCGGCTGATACTTACGAAATTTATCGTCAGTTAGATGAACTTAAGAAGCAGCTGAAGAACTTGGAGAAAGCTTAATGACTGGGACTATTGAAGAATTCAATAAACTCGTAGATGCAGAAGAATTTTTTCAATTTTTTGGACTGCCCTACGACCAAAAATTTGTAAATGTAAATCGTCTACATATTCTCAAAAAATTTTCGCAATACATTAGCGAAATTGATGAAAATTCTGCTGAATTAAGTGCGGAAGAACGGCTGCATAAATATGCTGAGGCTTTGCAAACAGCCTATGAAGTATTTATGGAATCAACACCCCATGAACAAAAATTGTTTAAGGTGTTTAATGACAAGCCGAAAAATGTAGTCAAGCTGACAGAAATCACTTCTGATTAGGAGGTAAAAAGTGGTAAACCTAACGCCTACCGAATTAGAACGCTATAGTCGCCAAATGATGCTCCCGAATTTTGGCGAACTAGCACAAAAACGCCTGAAGTCAGCGACGGTTTTGGTTACAGGTGTGGGGGGATTAGGCGGTACGGCGGCGCTTTACCTAGCAGTAGCGGGCGTTGGGCGACTAATCTTGGTTCGGGGTGGTGACTTGCGGCTAGATGATATGAATCGTCAGATTTTGATGACAGACGATTGGGTAGGTAAGCCCAGGGTATTTAAAGCTAAAGAAACTTTGGACGCGATTAATCCTGATGTCCAAGTGGAAGCAATTCATGATTACATCACCCCGGAAAATGTAGATTCGTTGGTACAGTCCGCTGATATGGCTCTTGATTGCGCCCACAATTTTACAGAGCGCAATTTGTTGAACGAAGCTTGTGTGCGCTGGCGTAAGCCTATGGTGGAAGCCGCAATGGATGGGATGGAGGCTTACCTGACAACAATTATTCCTGGTGTGACTCCTTGTTTGTCCTGTCTGTTTCCTGAGAAGCCTGATTGGGATCGACGCGCCTTTTCTGTCTTGGGTGCGGTTTCTGGGACGCTGGCTTGTCTGACGGCGCTGGAGGCGATTAAGCTGATTACCGGCTTTAGTCAACCTTTATTGTCGCAACTGTTAACGATTGACTTGAGCCGGATGGAATTTGCTAAACGCCGTTCTTACCGCGATCGCCTCTTGTCCAGTATGCGGTAACACTGCGCCCTGGAGATACTCGCAATCTAATTCTATGGAAACCACCAGTAATTGCACAACATAAGCTAGCTTACTGCCCACTTACACATCGTTTCATGAAGGTAGTCAAAAATCTTTGTTTTGATGGTTTGTAGTAAGCACTACCCTGCGGGTTCCGCCTTGCGGTATAGTGCTTAAAAATCCAGGACTAAAGTCCGGACTACCGAATTATTTACCCATCAATTCAAACTTGACAGAGTAATAGTCTATCGTTCGCTTTTGGACTATTGACTATAGACATCTTCAAAAACCTACACCTGAAATCAAAACAACTAATCGCTACAAATCAGGAGAAGTGATGACTGTTACTTTGACAGAAAAAGCTGAATTTCGTCTACGGGGTTTTTTACGAGCTTCTGCTCCCGACGAAAATGGTGCAACTAAAAGTATCCGTATCTCGGTAAAAGATGGTGGTTGCAATGGCTATGAGTATGGAATTGAGATTACTAGTAAGCTGCAACCAGATGATTTAGTCATCGAGCAAGGTAATCTGTCGGTTTACGTCGATGCTAAAAGTGCGCCGTTATTAGAAGGGGTTGTGATTGATTTTGTTGATGGGGTGCTTGAAAGTGGCTTTAAATTTACTAACCCCAATGCATCTGATACCTGCGGTTGTGGCAAATCCTTTAAAGCAGGTGACTGCACGCCTACTGGTGTACCTTGCAGCTAAGACTATTTGCAACTGGGGAAGACATATGTGTGGAAGTCTTCAACAGTTCTGTTAGCAGCAAGTTTAATGATAGACGCTTCCCGTAGACGCACTCCGCGAACCTTCTCGAAGTCAACAAGATTCAATCGAAAACTTCGGGAATTAAACCTACTTGTATAACATTTGAGGAGAATCGGAAAAATGGCTACCTACCAAGTTAGATTAATCAACAAAAAGGAAGAACTCGACACCACAATTGAAGTGGATGAAGAAACCACTATCCTAGATGCAGCGGAAGAAAATGGTATTGAATTGCCCTATTCTTGTCACGCTGGTTCTTGCTCTAGTTGTGTTGGCAAGGTAGTTGAAGGTGAAGTAAATCAAGATGATCAAAACTTCTTGGATGATGATCAGATTGCTAAGGGTTTTGCTTTACTTTGTGTTACTTATCCACGCTCCAATTGCACGATTAAAACACATCAAGAACCTTATTTGGTTTAAGGTTAATTTATAGCTTTAACTGGGATGAAGATATTTTAAGTCTTCATCCTAGTTTTTAATAAGCTGTTTGACGGGAATCTACACACTTTATTTTTTATATTTTCAATGTTTACCCCATTTAGCGTTAATAGTTGCTCATTAGAATTACTCAGAATAGGAGAGCAAAGTATTGTTACTTCCTGTAAGATTCAGGATGAAACAATCCGGAAAAAACTCATGGCGATTGGGGTAACTATAGGAACTTATATTACTGTAGAACAGTCTTTTCCTTTTTTAATCGTCAAAATCGGGAATGCATTTTTTACAATAGATAGGGTAACAGCTAAGGCGATTTACGTTCGCATTATTAATAGTTGATATAGCGGTTGTCACGTGAGTTACAAGAACCCCACCCCCAACCTCCTCCCCGCAAGCGAGGAGGGGGCTATGACATATCTCACTGAATTTTAGATACAACTAGTTGCTCAGTACAAGTTTTAAATTTTGGAAAATGGAATTGTTGGCGTAGCCTCTTTGCCAGGAGAAGATTCAAAATCCAAAATTTAATAAAAATAGAATTAAAGCTGTGTGTCACAAAAAAATAAAAAAAAATAAATTTTGGTAGTGAGGACTTTAGTCCTCAACATAAGAATTAAAGTCCTAAATACAAATATGCCAGTTGCGTAATTACTGGAAAATTTAATCTGGGAAAATTTACAATTGTGGATTTGTCCATAATTGTAAATTTGACCACATTTTTAAATTTTGTTGGAGAAATTATTTCATCCTAAATTCCCAAGTTGAAATCTAAAATTATGTGGATATAAATCTAAAATCGCCAATCTAAAACCTAAAATAGAAAATTGATTGACTACACTAATAATATCTTATGACTCTAAACAATAGGCAGGATTTGAGTGCAACAACAAGACAATGGTTGTTAGCCAAAAGCTACAATGCTGAGGATTTAAATCAGCGTGGCGAAAACGGTGATACAGCATTAATGAAAGCTACCAGAGAAGGTGTTTATGCTGTGGTTAAAGAGCTAATTTATCTAGGTGCGGATATAAATATCCGAAATAATGATGGTAACAACGCTTTGTGGTTTGCTTGTTTTGGCAATCACTACGATTTAATTAACTTACTACTGACTGCCAACATCAATATTGATAACCAAAATGATAATGGTGCAACTGTTTTGATGTATGCAGCTTCAGCCGGAAAGACAGAAGTAGTTAACTTGTTGTTACAGTACCATCCTAACATAAATTTAAAAAATTTAGATGATTATAAAGCGATAGATTTTGCTAGCAATCAAGAAATTTTAAGGATATTGAAAAATGCCACAAAGTAACAGGACAGTGAAAGCTTATCATGATGCTACCAAGCATTCCTACTTATCGGTACAACTTGATCCTAACTATGTAGCTGCATCAACACAACCCTCTTCATTTAAAATTTATCCAAAATTTTATAGAAGACTGAAATTAAATGTCAATAATCCAATTCATGCTTTTATCAGCTTAACTAGTGCGATAACTCTGGAAAATGTGTATAAAGATGGTTCGCAAAAATTGCGGGTGAATCCATCTGCAGGCGCTCTGTATCCTACAGAGGTTTATGTACAGATTCGCGGTATTGATGGCATAATTAATGGCTTATATCATCTAGAAGTTGAGAATAATTGTCTAACACTTATATATGAATTAATAGATGATGGTTTAGAAAGTTATATTATACCGGGCAAAAGTATAAACGGATTCATTTTTTTAATTAGTTGTGTTTATTATAGGTCTAGCTGGAAATACAAAGACAGGAGCATAAGATATTGCTGGTTAGATAGCGGACACCATTTAGGTGCTATCGCTGCATCAGCTTATATTTACGACAAAGACGTACAATTAATTTTTGACTTTGATAAACTCTCTCTCAATGCAGATTTAGGATTTGAGAATAAAGAGTTTATTACTGCTTGTGTGATTTCGGGAGAGGTACGAGAGCAAAAAGTTAGGCGCTTGAGGCTGAAAGTTCCTTTTGTTTGCGGTACTGATTATTTTGAAGCCAATCAATTTATTGAAGATGGCTATAAAATAACAGCTTTGCAGATGAGTAGCCAGCAAAAACTAGAGTATCCTCATGGGAATTTTGACAAGGAGAAATTTTTTCAAACTGTTTGGAATAGACGTTCAATTCGGCGGTTTCAGAAACAGTCGATTTCTCAAGAAAATTATTTGTGTATCTTGCAGCATCTTGAGCAACCGATACCGACAGAGAATTTTGAAGCAATAGAAATTTACTCTGTTGTTCATCGAGTTGAGGGGATGATCCCTGGATTATATAAAGGAATGCATCTAATTAGGGCGGGCAATTTCAGTGAAAAAACGGGTTATTTGTGCATTAATCAAGCAATTGCTAGAGATGGCGCTGTAACTTTATTTTTTGTGTCCGACTATATAAATTACCAAACTGCTATGCAAATAGCTGGTTTTTTGGGACAACGAGTTTATCTTGTTAGTAATTTTTTGGGAATCAATTGTAGCGGGATTGGTGCTTATTATGATGATGAAACCCAAGAATTTTTGGAAACTAATAAAGATATTCTCTATGCAATGGCTATTGGACTATAAGTAGGAGAATCACGCTATATGGCTAGAAAGAAGAATTACTCCAACCAAGATGACTCACACCCAATCCAACTGACTTCAGCAGATATTATCCTGCGTCAGCAACTGGAGTATTCTATTAGTAGATACTTTTATGAAGCGTGCGATCGCACAATCCAAAACCTCCTGTCTAACTGTCGCTGGTATGTCACAACCCACGCCAATGCGATGACTTTGGTAATTGAATGTCCGGATCAAGTTACTAATTGGCGGATTTTGCAGCAAATTGTGCCAATGGGGACTTTACTGAATACAATCATCAGCAGTGCTAAAATTCGCGTTTGCCCTCCAGAAAGTCAAGGGATACCGTTTGAAATGAGGGTAGATGAATTATCGGTTTATCGGGATTGGGCGTAGTTCAATTTGGGATTTGGGATTTGGGATTTGGGATTGTTACAGCGCTTCCGGTTATTATCCAATACAGTTTTTCTTCTTTATCCTCTCCTATCATAGCTTTCAGCTTTGAGGATGTACCTCATAGCTGCCGGAAGTGCTGTAATTAAACCTGAACATTCTGTTTGATAAGTGTCGTTACTTCTTGGAACACTACATTGGCAGAATGTTGAACAGCAGGACTTAATTCTAATCCAAAACCTAAATTGGCGGCTTCAATTAAGTAAACTGTCACATCTTGAGGAAAGTCATCCTGAAAGATTTTCCTACCAGCGAATAAAGCATTATCCCAACGAAAATCATGCAAGTTATAGCTAGGTTCCGGTAGGGCTTCTAGTTCTTTCCCTGGGACTTTAAATATAGCACCTGGTTGGGAACCTGTGGCACTGGCGTCAACAATTATTAATTTTTGGCTACCCCTGGCTTGAAACATCACTTCCATTCCGGCGGTGCCACAATCATAAACTTGGACATGGGGATGAGGATGTGTGGTTAAATATTGCTGTAGGCGTTGGGCAATTATCACGCCTACAGCATCGTCATTGCGGTTGAGATTTCCACAACCGATTATAGTCAGCATATGTTGATTGAGTTTTTAGGATAACCTAGTACAGCATGGCGGAAATAAACCCACCATTATGAACCTTGAAACAATCATCATTTGCAGTCTTGAGAAATGGTAGGCGTATTTACGCCGCACGGTACTAGCATCTCGACGTGCCCAAAAATCATCTCGTGCAGCTTGATATTCCATAAGTTTAATCCGCTTTACCTCATTTAAATTTGCCTCAAGATGAGACACAATAGACTTTTCTATTTTCAGATATTTTATGCTACGCACAGTATGAACAGGCTGAACAAGGGATACTAAAGCAGCACCCAATTTTGTTACTCGAATTTCCTCCGTCTGACCTGAATATCGTTTACCAGTCTTGATGTACCAAGCAAACATTTCGCAGTTGTTGGAATCAATATTGTATTGACCAAATGTATCGGCATATTCATGGACGCGATTTAATTCTTCTTCTGTTAGTTCTACAGTTCCGTGCCATTCAACTCCAGCAGTATCCCAACCAACAGAGTTGTTGAAATTGCCATCCTGACTGAGATAATAGTGACGAGCGATTCCTAATGTGGAATCAATCGCTATACTGTAAATACTCACCATAACTATGTATTTGTAGGGATGGGAAAGAGGTTAACTTATATATAATGCCATTATAGAAGATGAACAAGTTTTTATTGTTACTCGCCTCTACTGAAACTCAAAGGGGGCATAACTTCTCAAACCCAGTAACCAAAGGGAAAAGAGGAACAAGAGAAATTGTATACTGAAGAAATATTCTTCGGTTAATCGGAAATTAGATGCCTAGCAACGCGCAATTGAGGGGTTTATATCGAATCAGCTACCAGTTGACATATTTAATGTTTCAGCCAATTCACCTCATTTGCATCGATAGTCGGACTCAGAATCTATACATTTTGGCGGGGGAAAATGAGGAAATCGAGTTTGAAATCACTCTCAACGGGGAGGTGCTTTAATGAGTCAAATTGATTACGCGGCTATGTCTGATCAACAGTTGAGAGAATATTTCCTTGAGCATCGGGAAGATAAAGCTGCACTTCAAGCTTATTTAGAAAGGCGTCGAGAACGTTCACTAGAAGTTATTACGACAGTGGATGATCCTGACTTTGATATCAAGATTCAAGCAGCTATTCGCCAGCAGATAAGTAAACATCAAAGTTGAGTGTTTGAGGTTACATAGTAAGCAATTTAGTATCAAAAAAGTTATAAAGTTTGTAGTAGCGCTTTAGCGCTAAAGCGCTACTACAAACCTAGCAAAGTTGCTGTGAAAAACTACGATAAATCTAAACCATGTTTTTCAGCAATTTGAGATAATTTCTCATACTGCTGTTGTGATGCTTGAGTTAATATCGCCTCTGCTTGCTCTGGACTTTTACCGTCTGGAGGCGTTAAATACTTGACATAAAGTGAGACAAAATCGACGGCGATCGCTAAACCAGATAAAGCGTGTTTATCAGCTTCATTTCCAGCAATGACTGCTACCAAACCTGCTTTAATCGGGTCTGATTTCACTTTCATAAATTGGTCAATTAGTTTGGGGATGTATTCTGCTGGTGGTAAGTTATTCAACTTTCTTGTATCGGGAGTAAATTTAAATCCTGCTGCTTTCGCCTGCTCTAAAATACACCATTCTGTGAACTCTTGTAGTGCTGTTTCAGGAAGGAGAGGGAGATATTTGTGTAATTCTAAATCAGGCACAAGCTTACCTTGTAAATTAATGTTTAGTGAAGTGCATTAAGGCAAGCCTAGCGCAAAGTTTTTATAAGTTTTGGTGTGTTAAGCTACGACTTTTGCATAAATAGTTAGAATATCAGGCTTTACAAATAAAAATACCTAAGCGCAAAATTTTAAGACCCCAACCGTAACCCCTCCCCGTAAGCGAGGAGGGGAAATGCGAATATAATTTTAGAGATTTAATCCAGCACGTTGAAAGATGGCGTTAGGGGTTATTTCTAATTCTGGTAACAATTGCTCAGTAATTACTTGATTACCTCGATAAGTAATAGGCAAAGAAGATGGCCCAAATACAGTTATAGTTTTAGCTTTTGTATCGACTACCCAAACACGAGAAACACCAGTTTTGAGATAATGGGTGGCTTTTTGGGTCATTTCCCCAAAAGTTTGCCCAGGTGAGATAATTTCAATAACTAATTCCGGTGCAACGGGACAAGCCTCATCTTGTAACCAATCGGCAGCAAGACGGTTATAAGAAACATATGTTAAATCAGGTACGGGTATCCAATCTTCATTTTCCAGTTGTAATTTAACAGCCAATTCAACTTCCAAACGACCTTGATTATCAAAGCATTGGTCTAGAATAATAACTAAAGTTTTTTGTACTCTAGAATGAAAAAATTTAGGAGACATTTCATAATTTTTATATTTCGGAACAGCTTCACCGTTAACAAATTCGTATGTAATATCACTTCCGGGAAGCGCGAGAAATTCCTCCAAGGTTAGGCGTTTAATAGAAGACTTAATCATAGGTATTAGATGGGTAAAGTTAGGGATGACAGACTGACTATGGGCAGGCGAGATGCCCACGCCACAAGAAAAGATGGGATATTTTTTGATTTGAAAGTATCCTAGTCAAGGCACAATATTCACAAAACCAAATTGATGAAAGTGATGATCAAAGATGAATGCCTGAGTCAAACCGAGTTTATTCATCACAAAAAAGCTGGAACAGTCTGTGAAACTCCACTTTTTATCTGAAAACTGACGGAAAACTTGCCAAGTTTGTCTAATATCCTCTTGCGTGAGGTAATAAATGGTTGTCAGAACATCCGAAAAGAAAGCCTCTCCTAAACTAATTGCCCTTAAAGTTTCACCACGGGTTCTTAATAGCGTTAGGGTTTCATCGACAATGTAATCTGTCGTTAGCAATGGCTGAGTATTCTGATTAAGCCATGAAGATGCTGCCTGATGATTAGTATCTGAGGGAACAATGCTGGCAAACCAGGCACTGGTATCTACGAAGATCATGTTGCACTATATGGAGGATAAAGAATTTTGTCATGATCTTGACCAGAGAATTCATCATGGCTAGCTTCTAGGGGCATGGCAGCTATTTTTGCTAGAATCTCTGCAGGAGTTTTTTTCTCAGATTTGCCCTCAGTTGAAATCACTGTGACTTCAACACGAGTTCCTTCGGCTAATGGAATTGGCTGTAATAACCTGAGTATTCCTTGTTCATAAACAGCTCCTATAGTTATAGTCATACACTATTCCCTCATAGCATAATATTTAACATTATAAAAAATACAGCTAATGACTAACTGAAAAATAATTAGCCATTAGCTATGATCATAGTCTAAGCAGTGCGGAAACGTGCCAGTTCTTCACCTGTTTTCGCATCGTGGGCGTGAACTGTACAAACCAGACAGGAATCAAAAGAACGTGCTACGTGTCCTACTTCCACAGGATCTTTAGGATCGTAAATTGGTGTGCCTACCAAAGCTTCTTCAATCGGTCCGCGTTTACCTTCACCGTCACGGGGGCCAATATTCCATGTACCAGGGGCAATTACTTGGTAGTTCTTAATTTTACCGCCTTCTACGTCTACCCAGTGACACAGGGCACCCCGTGATGCTTCGGTTGCACCCCAACCCCGTCCATCTTGTTCTTTGGGTTTGATATACCAGGGGTCGTTTAACTTAAATTCGCGCAAGCAATGTTCGGCTTGGCGGTACAACTTGACAAGTTCGTGAACTCGTGCTAGCTGACGGACATGAATGTTCGGTCCGCCCATTTGCTTGAATACATCTAGGATGAACCCGTCATAGTGTTGCCAAGATTCGCCATGCTTCCCACCCGCTACCAACTGACGGGCTAAGGGGCCTGCTTCTAAGCGTCCGAAGTCTTGGTGTAGGACTGCACTTGACCAAGAGTAGGCGTTATTGAAGTCTTTTGTATTATTTTGGATGGGCTTAGTGGTGCGATCGCTTGGATGAATATCCACTGTGCCTTCATCATACCAGGCATGGGTTGTATTTTCACGGGCAAAACTTTGATCCATCAAAGTGTGCGTGTTACTAAAGCTGTCGTACACGCCACTTTTCATAATCAAGGCTGCATTTCGCCCTTCAATGGTGGGTTTCTGGTATTTATCTTCGTGAGGTATATATCCCCAAGTCACATATTTACCAACACCGCCGCCATATCTATCTAGACCGATATCTAAACCCATGCGCCAATATAAACCCAAGTCAGAATCCCGATGTTTTCGATCTTCTCTAGCCACTGTATGAAGTCATCATAGGTCTGGATTTCTTCATAACGTTCTAAAGAACAACCTAACCACACGGGTTCTAACCAATTGGTGCGGAAATATTCGAGAATTGCCCAGGCGCGGGTGATGTCCGTTAACGTAGGGGCGCACATCACACCACCAGGCACCATATAACTGCTGTGGGGCCATTGACCACCTAATAAAGCGTAAATTTCTACAGGTTTGGCAGAAATAGTAATACCGATTTCATAAGATTTACCAGTGAAAGCGGCAAAGCGTCTACAAGCTTCATCATAAAAGTGGCTTTTGCGGTAATTTTTATTGGTCAAATCAATAGCAAATAGACCATAAAAATAGCGGGGTATACTTTGGATTGTTTCGACAATTTGACCTAAATTTCTCGCTAAAATTGCGTTACGGGGAACTTCTGTACCCCAAGCCGTGTCTAATGCCCAAGATGCAGAAGTTAGATGTGAACCGCCACAAATTCCGCAAATTCTAGGTGTGACAATTAATCCAGCTTGGGGGTCTTTTCCCCGGAGAATAATTTCAAATCCGCGAAAAAGTTCGGCGTGTGTCCAGGCGTTGACTACATATCCATTTTCAATTTCGACTCGGACATCTAAATCGCCCTCAACTCTGCCAACTGGTGAGATATCTAATGTTTCAATTGTCATTTGTTGGTTGTCAGTTGTTAGTTGTCTTCTACTCAGGACTTACGCAATAGGCTATTTGTGGAGATCAGGCATAGGGCATTGGTTAATTTTTTCTGCCCCATGCCCCATGCCCAAATTCCCTATACTGTAAAAAAGTCTTCTTCAGCCCAAGGTGGTGCTATATCTTTGGCGACCATTGTGAGTAGGGCGTAGTCTTTCTTTTTGACGCCTGGTGGTATGTCTTTAGGAACCCCCATGACAGTTTGAGTTTTGTGGATGATGTGGTACTATTTGTTTTATCCACAAAAACCCACCCCAAACCCCTTATGCGCTTAGGTTATGCCCGCGTATCCACTCGCCAACAAGCGGACACGGAAGCTCTCGATCCAACAAATAAACCGACTAGAGAAAGCTGGGGCTGAGAAAATCTTATATGACATCGAGTCTGGCAGGAAGGACACTAGAAAAAATTTCACCCAACTTATTAACCTTGCTAAGAACGGAGTAGCAACAGAAATAGTTGTTACGAGGTTAGATAGATTGGGAAGAAATCTTATTTCTATCCACAAAACAATAGAAGCACTTCAAAAATCCGGGGTTAAGCTTACCATTTTAGATTCCCCTTTAGGTGATACAAATTCCGCTTTCGGATGGTTGACTATTAATAATATTGCGGGGTTGGCAGAATTTGAGAGTCGATTGTTGTCTGAGCGAATCTCACATGGAACCGACTATTATCGCGCCAATTTAAAATATTTTGGCAACCCACCATTTGGCTATGCAAAAGATGAAAGCGCTAAATGCACCCCTCACCCAACAGATTGGTTAATTGCCAAGGAAATAATTTGCAGGTTTTACACTAACTCGTTTGCTTCTATTTCCCGCTGGCTAGCAGAAAGCTTTGAAATCAAGATGTATCCGTCTAGTCTGCGTAATTGGCTGCATAATCCCGCGCTAAGAGGGCACACGTTCTATAAATTAAAGTCCGGGGAAATCGATCGGCATTACGGAACCCATGAAGCACTGATAACAGAAAGCGAATACCAAGATTTAGCGAAAATTACCGCTCATACCAACAAAAAAGATCCCGCTAAATTCAAACCCCATATTCTTGCTGGAATATTTAAATGTGGTGTTTGCCGATACGCTATGACTAAAACTAAGGCAGGCAAGCAGTTCCAATGTACCCAGTATAAGAAGTTCGGAAAAGCTGGATGTAGCAATGGGAAAGCGATCTCTAAATCTATAGTCAAAAAAGAAGTGATAAAAGTTCTCACGCGATATGCCTCCGAAGTTGTGCGGGAAGTTAATAACCGAACACAAACGGATATGGCAGTCGATCAAAGATTAATCACACTACAACATCAACTGCAAACACTCCAGTCACTTCCTAGAAACCCCGCGATCGATTTGGCGATTACTGACTTAAAACAACAAATGAAAAATTATGAGCAACAAAATAATACTCGTGAATCCAAGACGGAAGACGATTATTTAATGTTACGCTCGTTTGCTCAAGCTGACTTCTGGGAATTGTTATCTGACACAGAGTTTAAAGTTATCTGTTTGCGTTTTCTAGAAACCGTTGTATTCAATGGTGGGAGGGACATAGAAATTTGTTTACGGGATATTTCTCTGCCATAGTTAATTGCTTTTTCTCGGATGCTTTGCCAAATATCTTTCTCTAACATTTAGTTTGTCCTGAAGCGTAATTTATTTTGAAGGGTTCAATCAATTAATTCTGTTCTTGAGGAACAAAGAGTTAATATGAATGGCACTAAGATAAGCCCAAAGTCTTGTGTCCCCTCGTTCCCAGCCTGGAGGCTGGAGGCACAGTCTCCTATAGCGCCGATTTTTTACTTACTTAGATAATTAACGCTTAATATCAAGTTGTATAATATTATTGAATATATCTCATTTTTGCACGCATACAATATCAATTAGATATCGATTGAAAGCTTTGTAAGATAAGATTTTTACTACATACACACTGCTGATAGACCAATATTAAAAGTGTAATAAATAGTGGTTGATATCCGAACACTGAACTTTTTTTATCTGTCAAATTCAAATCGCGAAAATGACTGTAATAAAAGCTTTACCGATAATACAAGACTTCAATATCATTAAAAAATTTCCAAAAATTGGAATATTTAGAGAAGCTTTATAAGTCTCATTAATCACAATGAAAAACTTAAGTCCCTGTTTCCATGTCATAGTTTGTTGAGTAACTTTGTGACACAAATTGACATATATTGATACGCGATCGCGGTAGTTCAATAAATTGATAATTCTCTGGCTAAAAAAGGTTTACACTTCTT
Source organism: uncultured cyanobacterium (assembly GCA_963772205.1). GTDB lineage: Bacteria > Cyanobacteriota > Cyanobacteriia > Cyanobacteriales > Nostocaceae > Gloeotrichia. Next base: position 10,407 of record CAVYXS010000053.1, on the reverse strand, counting down.
TTAACTACAGAAATTTCTCCAAAATTTATTTTTGTATATTTTGCTCGCAACAAAGGAGATTTACCTACGTATTTATACTAAAAACGACTAGAAGGCAACTGTATAAAATGATTTATAAACCAGAAAACAAAATAGATTTCCTGCATCTATCCAATGGGATAGTATTTAATTTTACATAGTTATTTCATCCTTTTGGATGATTTGTTTTGAACAGAATGGGTTCAAGATTTAGTAAATCAGTATCAAGCGTGACCGAAAGAATTACCAACCAGGAAATCAAGAGTCAGAAACCATTACTAGGAAGGCAGTTTGGATATTGTGTACGTAAATATGAATGTACATGCTTTTCACTGCCATACTTGCTTAAGCCCTTAACTGGTAAGTATCTGATGGTATCGCTTGCGCCAACGTCATACCATCAAACACCAGCGATGATGACTCAAAAATTGTCTGTTTTGCTTGAATCAAGGAATGCATTAGTCTTTAAAACACGACTACCGCACTGAAGAAAATTATCTAAAGTCAAGATTTATATCGGATTAATTTGCAATTCAATTACATGAATTTATTGAACCATCAACAGTTTCAGAATTATTAAGGGCTGCAATAGAGCTTCAAAGTCGTGGAAAAAAAGCAACTAGCAGAGAGATGGCTGACTTGCTTGGCTGGGCTTCCTTCTTCTTGGGTGATCGCAGTTCAAAATACCCATCATCTACCAATCGAAAAAGAAGTGACAAAGCTAACTTACCAAAGAAAAATTTGTCGCCATAGTAGTTTGTGAGGATATTCAATCATGATACCAAAATCAAAAAATACAGCCTGTGTTTATTTAGCACGGAGAGATGAAAACCGATTTGAGGATACCTGCGGTGTTTTCGTTGCTATCGCTCGATTACAGTTATTCCCAAAGAGTTTGTACTCTAATGACAAATACCCGAAAGCATTGTCTACTCTAACTTTATTTGTTGTGCAATCATGACGCATTTAAAAAAAGATAAAACAGTTCTATTTTACCAGTTAACAAATCAAGAGTGGATAGAAACGGTGAAGGATTTAACTGGGGCGGAAATCAAAGTTCTTTACTATGTACGCAGTTTAGATCCTTTTGGCGATCGCGAACTTGATTATAGCGTCACTCAGATGGCACTACAACTAGGACTATCCAAGGGAGCAGTTTCCAAAGCACTGAAGAGACTAGACCAAATGGATCTAATTGACGTGGAATTAGTCAGGGTCACGGTTCGCATTCACACGAACAAAAATAGCATGACAGAGTTGCCCACAGGAAACAAAGTTGCCCAGAGGAAACAGACGTTTCCTATAGGAAACGAGAATTTCCTAGAAGAAACAGACGTTTCCTATGGGAAACACGGGTTTCCCATAGGAAACGAACAACAGCCAGAAGCCTTGCCAGACAATAATTCTAGCCTCTCTCATACTAATAAGACTTATTCAGACTTTAAAAAGACTCTCTCAGAAAGCCAGAGAGAGAATTTTTTAGAATTTGGTCAGAAGAAAGCAGCCCAGTTACCCAAAAAACCGGAACTACCGCTTAAATGGATTGAGAAGAATTTTGAAGAGTTGCGAGCAGAATGGGAGAAATCTCCGGGGAGAACGAACACTCAGATGGCAAAGGAATGGGAAAATCACCCGCAGCGCGTTGAGTGGTTAGAAAAGATTCGCCAACTAGGTCCAGTTGGCTTTCAAGCTGAAGACATGCCCAACCAAAAATTGCGGCACTCATTTTATCTGTGGGCGGAGGAAAACAAACTGATTTGGGGGCAGATGGAATCATGATTGATGACTTACCCCAGTTGGAGCCATTACCTGTAATTGAGCCACAGCCTGAAGAAGAAACAGAGGTTTTTTACCCCAGATGGCATTGTTTCTGTTGTCAAGATTCAGGACTAGTCAGGACTGGTTTACTCAGACAAGTAATGCCCAACTATGACGATAATCGGGATAAATGGGTGGCTTGCCAAAATCTGGGGTGCAACAAGTTTAACCAACGTTGGTCAGGAGTGCCCCTAGAAAATTTTGATACTCGTTTCTTGCCAGCAATTTGTCAAAAACTAGATTTGAAAAGCCGTGAGGACTGGCGCAACACTGTACAGCACCAAGTTGATATTGGCGCTCTTGCTATGAAATTGGCGATGCCTGGGACAAAGGAGCGCACTGAAAATGATCACCGCGAGGTGCAGCAGCGCCTGGTTGAAGTTGAAGCGATGAGCCATGAGCAGCGGATGGTAATGAAAGACGCTTATTTAGAGGAATCAGCATGAACATATTGAATTTCCCTAACACCCTGCTAAGTACAGCCCACCATAAATGAGGTACGGAATTCACTTTTGGAATGAGTAGCGAAAGAGTGCGATCGCAATTTTCATTTCTGACCCCTTTTTACGGTGAAGTGTACTAAGTGATGCTCCTCTGGTGCTAGGGGGAATTTTATTACTTTCAATTTCCCCTAGCACTCAGGTACAAGGTAAGGATCAAATGCTTGATAAAAAACTATTATTAGCAGTTCCTCCTAACACCCAAGTAAGTAATAATGATGAGGTGAATTGTGGAAAATTTATCACTTTCCATTTCCCCTAGCACCCTGCCAAGTGATAGTGAATCCCTTGATGTATTTTATCATACTGAACTAGATAATAATAATGAGGTGCTAGGGGAAAATCTATCACCTTCAATTTCCCCTAGCACCCAACGCAAACACGGCTCTGGTAGCGGTAATCTCTCCTGGGGTTACGCAAATGCAAATAGCATAAAGAAAAAGCCCATCAAACAGCTTTATTTTGAATGGGAGTATGGGGGCGTCAGGGGAAAAACTTATGTACGCTCACATTTACGTGAGCGGGTAATTAAGATGAATGAAGCGAAACTTCCAGTTAGGGAAATATTAGAACTGCTGACTTATAACCCTCGTGTCGCTCATGCCTTAGGCGTGAAATAGTTATAGCGTAATTTACCAATCGAATAAAGATGGAATGAAAATGACGAATAAGCTCAATTTTGTCGAATATTTTCTCTGTATACTACGCAAAATGCATTGTCATATTTATCGATAAATATCCAGAATAAATACAGAAATATTCACAATGTATGTATTTATAAACACGTTATACCTCTTAATCTCAATATTTATACATAGACAATTAGTAATCAATAAAACCATATTTTTAAATACTTTAATCGGATAAAAATCCGAGTTAAAAATACAACAATTGGTTGATGTAAAATCAATAAATCGAGAGCTAATTATGGAAGAAAGAAAAGGTTTTGTTGATTTATATGCTCTCGAAACCGGACAAATATGTAGACTCAGTAAAAGGAAATAATGCGCGGTTATCGCCGTTAATGCTGATAGCAAATACCACAACAACACTGGATTTAGTTATTCACCCAAGTTGGGGAGGAATTATAACATTTGGGATTTCGGCATTAGGTACACTCTCAATATTTTGGCGGCGGGAGTTGTCTGGTTTCTTGAACACCATCGCCAAATTTTCCGAGCATTACAAAATCACCTCATCCGCATTCATAGTATTGGGTGTATTTCTACTGCTAGACGCTGTTTCCCAGACAGCACAAGCACAATTTTTTCAAAACGCAGAAAATTGGATGACAGGGCAATTTACAGGTGCCCAAGCAGCAATTGCTTTATCATTTAACGTCCTGAGAGGATTATTCATACTGTACTTGGGAATTTCCTTAGTACGTGTCGTCCAAGCAGCACGTCAGGATGAAGACTGGCAAAATTTAGCCCGGACACCGATGATTATTTTGATTGCAGTCACAATGGGTGATATTCTGGCTAATTTAATTATTGGAGGTGGTGGAGGAACTAAAACTTAGGGAGTAGGGAGTAGTAAACGAATATTTTGAATGCCATAACTCGTTTTTTATTCTACTTCTATTCACTACTCACACAATAAAACTATGGAGGAAAAATCAAAATACCGTAAAGTTAACAATACCCTAGGTCAACTACCAAATATCGGACCATTCCCAGCAGATCAATTAATCCCTTGGGCAATAATTTGTGGATTTTCGTACTACTTAGTACATGGTTTATTTAGATTAAATTGGGTTTGGACTTGTGCAGCCAGCCGCCTGGGGAATTTCAACTTGGTGGATATTAACAGCCAATGGTGCTTGGCGTATTCTCTCAAAATTTATTGCCACTCCCCATTGGACACGAGTGCGTGTCAGATCTGAGAAAATCTTGGAGCTAAAGGAGTACACAACAAAATCAAACAGTAGAAAATAATCATGCCTAAAGTTGGTAAACGTATAGTTAAATTAACACCTCTGGAAGATTCATTTGCACTAGTAACAATGTTGCAAATCAACCTCCAAGGACGTTCAATTGGTGCTTATCTTCTACGCAAGGGTGTGGATAATTTCCTGATTCAATTTGGATTTGAATGTGGCGGAATTCATTCCACACTACGCAGCGAACAAATTAACCCAGTGTTTGATGCCATTGAATCGGGATTGAAAGATTTACCATCCGGAGAACGTTTAACCATTCACCTAGGTTCATTTACCAACGACACATCACGACAACAACAACTTAAGAATTTGAGCGATATTGCCCCGAATCAAGAACTGCAATACCTCTTAATGGGAGAACGATGCAGAACACAACAACTAACACTTCAAGGAATTCGCCAACCCAAAACATTACGTTTATATTGCACCTACACAGTTGAAACCAATAGCACTGGTACAAAGGATGTCATTGAAAAACTTCTCTCAAAATTAGAGCATTCTTGGAAATCATTTACAGGGGAAATCAACGAACTACAATTTATCGCCATCAAACGATTATTACACGCATCTTTCACTGACGGATTTCAACTATGGGAACAATTACTATCAAACAAAATGGGGCTAGATATCCGCCCAATAAATGCTGATAAACTTTGGTCAGAACTTTGGTTACGATTTAACAATACACCACCGCGTCCAATTCCCCAACTTTTAATTCTCGATGAAAACGGACTACGTGAAGAAATCTATTCAGATGTTGCCCCCACATCTTTCCTCATGGAATCCGAATCATCCATCCCCATTGCAGATAGACGTTGGGTGCATCTCCAACAAAAATATATTGCCGCCCTCACCTTCGTAGATAAACCCAGTGGTTGGATAAATAAAGAACAACAACTTCGCTATTTATGGGAGGTATTATCAAGAGAAAGAGTCTATGATACCGAAATTTACTGTCAGTTGATGCGAGCTTCCGAAACATTAGTAAAAACTAACATACAGCGGTTAACAAAACAGGCGAATACATCGGCAGCAACCGCACACAATAAAAACTCAGTTGATGTAAAATCCCTACTCAATATCAAGAAATCTGTAGCGGCGCAAGAAGAACTTTATGAAGGTGCTGTTCCCATTCACGTAGCCACAGTATTTTTGATATATCGCCAAACTCGCGAACAATTAGACGAAGCTTGTCGGTACTTACAATCATGCTTTCTTCGTCCCGCTTGGGTTGTGAGAGAAACCGAATATCCTTGGCGAATTTGGTTACAAACTTTGCCCATTGTTTGGGAACGTTTAATGACAGCACCTTTTAATCGTAGGTTAGTTTATTTAAGTAGTGAAGTACCAGGATTAATGCCATTGGTACGAACCAAAAGCGGCGATGATTGCGGTTTTGAATTAATTGCAGAAGCAGGAGGAACACCAGTATTTCTTGATTTGTATAACCAACACAAAAACCTGGGATTATTTGCTACAACTCGTGCAGGTAAAAGTGTTTTAGCTTCTGGAATTCTTACACAAGCATTAGCCCACGGAATGCCAGTAGTAGCAATGGATTATCCAAAACCAGATGGAACCAGCACTTTTACAGACTACACCCGATTTATGGGTAAGGATGGAGCATATTTTGACATTGGTAAAGAGTCGAGTAATCTGTTCGAGTTACCAAATTTACACTCTTTACCGCTACAGTTGCAACAAGAAAGATTTGAGGATTACAAGGATTTCCTGGCGACAGCATTACTAGCGATGGTTGCAGGTAATCGTCGAGGTAGTGCAGAATCGAATGTGCTGACAGATACCGTGCGCTCGATTATTGCTTTGGCACTGAAGGCGTTTTTTGAGGATGATTTAATTAGAGATCGCTATGCAGCTGCATACACCAACGGTTTTGGTTCAGTAGAATGGTCTACAATGCCCACATTGCATGACTTTCTGAGTTTATGCTCCCACGAACGCTTGCGGTTAGATTCCCTGACTGGCGACACCAAAGCTGGGTTAGAAACGATACGGTTGCGTTTACGATTCTGGCTCTCAAGCAGAATTGGACAAGCATTGGCACAACCTTCTACCTTCCGCAGCGATGCACGTTTACTCATCTTTGCATTGCGTAACCTTTCCAATGATGAAGATGCAGCAATTTTGAGTTTAAGTGCTTACAGTGCCGCATTACGACGAGCATTAGCTGCACCGGCGAGTATCTTTTTCATTGATGAAAGCCCCATCTTATTTGAATACGATGCGATTGCGGCCTTGGTAGGTAGACTATGTGCTAATGGTGCAAAAGCAGGAATTAGGGTAATTTTATCCGCTCAAGACCCTGATACTATCGCCAAATCTCCCTCTGGGTCAAAGATTTTTCAAAACTTAACCACTCGGTTAATTGGACGAATTCAACCCACTGCTGTTGATAGTTTTACGAATATTTTGAAATATCCCCAATCGATTATTTCTCGCAATGCGACGGCAAGTTTTTTTCCAAAAAAGCAGGGATTTTACTCTCAGTGGTTGCTGGATGATAATGGAATATTTACTTTCTGTCGTTATTATCCAGCATTTAACTTATTAGCGGCAGTGGCGAATAATCCGGCGGAGCAAGAACAGAGAACACGAGCTTTATCGCAATACCCAGATAAATTTGTCGCCTTGAATGAATTGGCTAAACAATTAATTGAACAGAACTCAGATTTATGAAATTAAAAAAAGGGATGGTCATATTAGTTGGGACTTTGACAATTACCATAATGGGAATTTCCAGTGCTGAGGCATTACAGATAGCGAATCCCTTAGCCAAAGTATTTGACCAATGGCAATCACAATTAAGCTCTCTGAATAAATATATTACCTCAAAAGTGTCTCGCCAATTAGATAATTTATCAGCGTCTTTGTCAGGGAGATTTAAAAGGAGAAGTTAATAAATCAGTTGGTGTATTAGGTCTACCTTCAGCCACAGAAGTGAGAGAAAAAGTTGAAAATATTGCGGCTTCAAGTAATAATGCAGTTAATAATGTTGACCAAGCTAACGAATGAAATTGACCGTCAAATTACCCGTGCATCTGCAGATACAACTTTGAGTAAACAAGGGCAACAACTTACAAAACAACAAGTTGAAAAAACTCAAACTTCCATCGAACAAGTTGAAGCTTCTGCAGTAGCTGCACAAGATGAAGTTGTTACTCAAAATGTGATGAAACGTATGGCTCAACAAAATACTCAAATCGCAGGAATTTTAGGAGCAATGAGAACTGATGGATTGAAATCAAAACAATCTCAAGATTTGGCGAATCTTAACTTGACTAATATTTCTCGTTCTTTAGATGGTCAAAATCAAGCACGTCAAAAAGAAACTGTTGGTCAAGGATTTAGTAATTTGAGAACCGCATCACAAGCACGGTTATTTTAATTAAAGGGGATGTCAACTAAATGCTCATTCCACTTTTTACAACACAGACTAATTTTTGTCGAAATACAACCTGCAAATCCTGGACAAGCGGCTTCTACAATTACAGAGGATGGAGTAGCTGCAAGTCAAGCTGTTGCTCAAGTCAATGGATAAATTGTGGGAGGATGTTCTCAACGGAGGATTGTATAGTGCGATTGCAAATCTGGGAATATTCTTCGCAGTTGGTACTCTGTTAATTTTTATCGTCCAATGGACGAAAGAAATGATAGATGGCGACAGTTCCAAGGGATTTACAGAAGTAATCTGGACAATCGTTGTCATAGTCCTGCTTGCGAATAACGGTCAACCATTAGCAACTGCAACCAAAGGATTGAGGACAATTATAAACCAAACAAATCAAACTCTTTTAACTTCCACATCTGCTTCTATCCAGTTGCAAGAGGCTTATCAACAAGTAATGCTTAAAACGGGTAAAGGAGACGCAATTCAATCTCTGATTAATCAGTGTAATACTATTGCCGATCCAACGCAACAAGCTGAGTGCTTACAAAACGCTTCTCAACAAGCCAAACAAATTGAATCCCAGTTAGATAATGACAATCGTCCTGATTGGCTTAAGGGAGTCAGCGATTTTTTCAACACCAATATTTTTCAATTAGCGGTGAGAGGCTGGCTATTTGCATTAGCGATCGCTTTTCAATGGATTATCGAAGTTTGTCTGTTACTGACGGCGTTATTGGGACCACTCGCTGTAGGAGGTTCTCTGCTTCCTGTCGGTCAAAAAGCAATTTTTGCATGGCTAACTGGTTTCTTTTCGGTAGGGATGATTAAGCTTTGTTTCAACATTATTTCGGGTTTAGTTTCTACGATGGTACTAAATTCTGATAACAATGACCCAATGATTTTTGCTTTTGCAATTGGTATTCTCGCCCCAATTTTATCTGTAGTTTTAGCTGCAGGTGGCGGGATGGCAATTTTTAGAAGTTTTTCGAGTATTACCAGTATGGGAATTTCTACTGGAGTTTAGACTAAAAGCGATATGAGAGAACGCAAACCAAATGGAATTAGATGTTAAAAATATTATCTTGTCAGCCTCAAAGCATCCACGACCTTGAACAATTTTTGTGTAGTATGGTTGCAGAGAAAATAATACAATAATGATAATCATGAAAATGGTGGGAGAGAAACGAGCGACGCTCGTTTCTCTCCCACCCCCCTTATTCGATTATCATTATCAAATAATAAGCAAGAAAAAAAAGGGAGTCTGATTGAATACAGTCCCCCTTTTGGCAGAAGCTGAGAAACGAACTACCATTACTCACCTGCCAATATGAAACGTGCCAGATTAGAAGAATTCCGTCAAGCAGCCTACCAACATTTAGGCAGAGCTAAAGATGCTACGTTTGAATTGACAGATGCGATATTGCTGACTAGAAATGTTTATTGCCTAGCAGAGTTGTCCCTATCGCCAGTATTTAGAAGGAAGTGGCCAAGTATCTATGAGGCGCTACAAGATAGTAGACCACAGCGACAGAAATTGATGCAGCTATATATCAAACAGATACCAACTGTGGAGCGGCCTCTATTGGCAGGAGATCATACGAACTGGTCACGACCAGATGCAGTCAAACTCAAAGAAAGAACTTATGAACATACTGCGACATCCATAGCCGGAAATAAACCAATAACTGTGGGACAGGGGTATAGCACAATTGCCTGGATACCAGAAAAAGAGGGGAGTTGGGCATTACCCTTAAGGCATGAAAGAATTACAAGTGCTGAAAGTCCAATTAGCAAAGCAATTTGGCAATTAAAACAGGTATGTAAATATTTGCCTGTCAGACCGATTTCTGTTTGGGATAGTGAATACGGTTGTGCGCCTTTTGTGTTAAAAACTGCTAATATTCCCGCAGATATTTTAGTTCGGTTGCGTTCAAATCTGTGTTTATGGGGCAAACCAGGAGCTTATTCTGGGAAGGGGCGACCCAAAAAGCATGGTGATAAATTTAAACTGAATGAGCCAACAACATGGAATGAAGCAACATCTGTATTAGAAATAAATGACCCAAAATTAGGACGTGTGCGTGTGAGCTTGTGGAAAGATTTGCACTTCCGTCAGGCTGCTACACGACCAATGTTACTCCTGCGGGTTGAACGTCTGGACGCGCAAGGTAACATGAGAATGTCCAAACCTTTGTGGTTGGCTTGGGTAGGAGAAGAAATGCCACCGCTAGAAGAAGTTTGGTGTCTTTACTTGCGTCGCTTTACCATTGACCACTGGTATCGCTTTTTAAAGCAACGTTTACATTGGACTGTACCAAACTTTGGTATTCCTAAGCAAAGTGAACGGTGGAGTGACCTCATGCCGTTCATGACTTGGGAATTGTGGTTAGCTCGTGATATCGTCACTGACAATCCTCTACCTTGGCAGAAGTCTCAGGGTAGTTTGACCCCTGGAAGAGTTGCTCAAGCTATGGGTGGAGTTTTTGCGGCCATTGGTACTCCCACCTCTGCACCCAAACCTCGCGGAAAGTCTCCTGGTTGGGAAGCAGGAAAAAAGCGTCACCGTAAAAACCGATGCCCCATTGTCAAAAAAACAGTAACACGACCACGTAAAGAACCATCTGTTGCTGTTTAATACCTAAGATTATTCATACTTTTGCTAAGTCTCTGATTCACTCAGCCCTGCTGGGTCATTTTGCATGGTTTAGTCTAAACTCCAG
>CAVYXS010000052.1:0-15266 GCA_963772205.1 uncultured cyanobacterium | reverse complement strand
AATTCTCTGACTTCGGTTTTCACAAAACCAGAATTTTCCTCTCCCACCCAAGATTCATCGTCCGGTTCCATAATTGCGGTGTCTTTGGCTCATCACCCACAAACTTTTCGTTTTCCACCCAAACGAAGATTTGATTCGATTGAAGATTTGCTAAACCAAGTTTTACTAGACCCTGGAATCATGGCATCTGAATCCTTACCCGCAGTTTACAAAAACGAAATCAAATTGCGTTCCATGCGTTTCCCCTGGCGTACAAGCACCAGAGACAAAATTTATCAAACCTGCGATCGCCGATTGGTGACGTTGATTGCCAAGGAGAGAGCGAAGTGGAGTGGCTGTGAATGGACAGAAAAAATCCCCACAGTCATCAAATCCATTGGCAATTGGGAGTCCAGCAAGGGCGGATTAGAAGAACTACTGGGCTATTGGTCAAAAGTAATTGAGTCGGCTGTACCACCTACTCCAGAACCACAACAGGCTAACAAACCTGTTGGTTATTATGCCCAACGTAGCCTTGATTGGCACAAAGCCACATTCTCTGAACTACTAGACCAAAAAGATCTCCTCGGATCTGAGCAAGCCATTGCTAACTTCACTCTCCGCTATGACCAACAACACACAGGTGCAACTGCTGGCTGGTTGAACTGGTTGCAAACTAATTATCCTCAAATTTATGCCCATCTGGATGAAAAAGCCGCGTGAACAGAACCCAGGATTTAGGGACAGAAAAAAACCGATTCACTTATGACCCAAGAATTAGACTTTTCATCCGATTATAATCGTTTACCGCCACAAAGTATTGAGGCAGAGGAAGCCATTTTGGGCGGGATCATGCTTGATAGTCAAGCCATGAGCCGAATCAGCGATCGCTTAATTGCCGATGCTTTTTACATTGCCGCTCACAAGGATATTTATCAAGCCGCTTACCGACTTTACACTCAAGATAGACCAACTGATTTACTTTGTCTGACCAACTGGCTAGCTGACAATGGTAATTTGTTTCGCATCGGTGGACGCAATAAATTGGTCACTCTCCTAGACCGCACAGTTTCCGCCATCAACATCGATGCTTTAGCCGATTTGGTTATGGAAAAATACCAACGACGGCAGTTAATCAAAGTTGGCTCAGAAATTATTCATCTCGGTTTTGAAACCGAAACCGATTTACCAATTGTCCTGGACAAAGCTGAACAAAAAGTTTACCAAATTACATCCCAGGGTTCTCCTGTGGATTTAGTTCACATAACTCATTCCTTAGCTCATACTTTGAGCGAAATTGAAGCTCGTCATGCTGGTACTGCTTCCCCTGCGCTGCCCACGGGATTTCATGACTTGGACAATTTACTTGGTGGTGGCTTTCGTCGCCAGCGATTGTATGTTCTTGCCGCTCGTCCCGGAGTTGGTAAATCTGCCTTGGCTGGCAATATCGCCCTCAATGTTGCTCTACTCAACCGATTGCCTGTAACTATTTTTAGCTTGGAAATGTCTGAGGATGAATATGTGCAACGCTTTCTTAGTAGTCAGTCGGGAATTGAAAACAGCTTCCTCGAAACTGGGCGGGTGTCAAACAACCAGTGGCAAGAATTGAGTCAAGCCATCTCTTGTTTGAGTGATTTGCCAATTTTTATCAACGATAACTCTTGCCCTACACTCACCGAAATTCGCAGCCAAGTCCGTAGGGTTTCCTCACAATATGGTGGCGTTGGGCTTGTTGTTGTAGACTACTTACAACTGATGGCTGAAGGTACTGATTTTCGATTGAACATGGCTCAACGGGTTGGAGAAATTAGTCGGGGTTTAAAGAAACTGGCTAAAGATTTGCATGTTCCTGTTCTGGCAATGTCTCAACTCAATCGTGAACTTGAACATCGTCATGATAAACGCCCTATACTGAGTGATTTAAAAGATAGTGGTTCCGTCGAACAAGACAGTGATGTTGTTATCATGCTTTACCGCGATGAAATCCACCATCCTGATACTCCAGATCGTGGCATTTGTGAGTTAATCCTTCGCAAGCAGCGTAATGGACCTACTGGTACAGCAAAACTCCTGTTTGATCATCACTTTACCAAATTCAAGAATTTATCTCGCAGTCGCGGCTTTTAGATAGGGCAGTGCGGTCTTGTTGCAACATTATGGAAAATCTTCTCAAACAGAGGCTTCCCCTACGCCACAAGACCGCGCTTTTTCAACGCCACAAGTTTAACTGACGTGAGTTCGACGGCGATCGCTCGCCGTCATCATTCTACTGAGTATCCTATTATTCAATAAATCTATCAAAGCGCGAAAACTCTAAAACTCCGGTAAGAAAAGCTCCCGACTTTGCCCCGCATAATGACGGTAAATAATCTCCGGCGAATTACCCACCATTGTGGCAACATCCTTCACATCCACTCCATTCTTTAACGCCATCGTAATGAATGTATGCCGAGTTTGGTAAAGTTTTCGATACTCAACACCATCAAGGCTTTCCAGCACAGACTTCCAAGCTCGTCCACTGAGGTTATGCATATCTATCCACTTACCTTCAGGTGATGGAAATACCTTCCCTTCACCCGATACATCAACCGGTTTAATTGATTTTAACAACCCAGCCAAACGATGATTAATTGGGAAAACTCGCTTCTTCTGCGTCTTCAAACCAGATTTACAGGTTAATCCCGACTGGGAAACCACCACAGCTTGCTCAAACCGAATAATTCTCAACTCATTGGTAATATGCTTCCATTGTAAAGCTACAGCTTCTGATGGTCGGCAACCTGTGATGAATAAAAACTCAATTAATGGTGCGTAGTGTTTGTAATAGCGATTTTCCTTGAATGCTTGGATAATCCGGTCTCGTTCCTCTACGCTAAACGGATTGATGTCCGTTTCTGAGCGCTCCCCCTTCCCGACTTTGATATCACTGGCCATATCCTCAAATGGATTTTCCTCAATCAACTGAGATTTCACTGCCCAATGACAACAAGCAGAAAATTGAGTCAGGATTTTTTTGGCAGATAACGGAGTTCTATTCGCAATTAACCAATCCCGAATTGCGATTGCTTGATCCAAAGTTTTTACCGGGAGATGGACATTGATACAGCGATAGATTTTTTTGTAATCCTTCGCCAAAGTGCTGGGAGACAAACCCGAACGCTTATATTCGACATAACTATCCCACAAAGGCGCCAAAGATGCATAACTTTCCACAACTGGTGTCAGCGATGGTAGTAATGATAATTTGCTCCGATTGTGGCTTGTACTTCCCCAAAGTCACATCGAAATTATTGCAGAGAATATCCAACTCAATTTGCCTAGCCTTCATCTCGGCTAACTTACGGTTAGCTTTGGTATCTGTAAACCCAGTTGACAGATAATGACGTTTACCCCCAAAACTGAAAACAAGTTGCAGGCGATCGTTTGAGGTCTTAATTTGGACAGTACCCTTGGACGCTTTACGTTCCGAAGTTTTAGAACCCACTGGTGACTCCTGAATATTATTTACGAACGGCTAAGGAGAAACTGCTAGCCTGGTTTCCCTGCTACCTTCAATAGACCTAAATCAGTGCGCTCTGATTTACCCCAACTTTACCCCAATAATTTGTCCAACCTCGTCCAAAAATGTCCAACGTGGCATTTTTTACACCCACTTTACACCACCGTAAATGGCTGAAATGGGGTTTTTGCTGAAACAAGAAACCCCTGGAAGGGTTTACTACCAGGGGTTTTGTGGATTATGCCAGGAACCAGACTTGAACTGGTGACACGAGGATTTTCAGTCCTCTGCTCTACCAACTGAGCTATCCCGGCTGGGATATTGTGCAGATTTTGCTGCTGCAGTCGTTTGTTCGCCACGATTAATCAATGTAGCAAACTTAAAAGGATTTTGCAAGGGGTTGAAGAAAAAAAGTTTATGCGGCTTTCATGGTTAACTTAACCCAGATGAAAACAGCCACGAATACCAGAAACTGAACAAGAACAATACTTGGGCCAGAAGCTAGGTTAAAAATTCCCGAAACCATCATCCCAGCGACGCTGCTGCTAGCACCGACAATCACCGAAATGACCAAAAATCCGATAAAATGATGACTCATCAGTTTGGCAGTAGAGGCGGGAATTACCAAAAAGGCGTTCACCAGCAAAACCCCGACTGCTTTGATTGCTACAGCGACGGCTAGTGAGAGCAGTACCACGAACCCATAGCGATATAATTGCACGGGAATGCCCTGAACCTGAGCCACATCTGGATTAAGGGTCAATAAAATCTGCTGTCGCAAGGTGGATAGCAAAAATATGCTCCCGCCTACAAGCACAAGCAGCGTCAAAATCAAATCTGTGGCATCAATAGCGAGAATATCGCCGAATAGGACTCCCATCAAGTTGCCGCGATATCCTTGAATCAGGCTGGTGAGAATGACGCCGATCGCTAATGCTCCTGAGAGAACTATACTCAGAATGCTATCGCTAGCTAAATCGGTTTTGTCGATAAAATACAGGACAATAACGCCAAACACTAAAGTAAAAGGCAACAGCATCCAAGTAGGATTTAACTGTAACAGCACACCTAAGGCTACGCCTACTAATGCTGCATGACCTACAGCATGGCTGAAAAACGACAACTGGCGCAAGGTAACAAAACTACCTAATATTCCACCCAGGATTCCCATCAACACAGCACCTGTGATCGCACGCTGCATAAATGGGAATTGTAATAACCTCACTAACTCATTACTATTGGTGACGGCTAGCCAAGTTATTTGGTAATCATTGTATAAGCACATTATGTTAATTTTAACAAGGGGGACAAACTTCAAACTCAATTGTGGTTGTGCTGGTAGCGACTGAAACCTGGACCATAGGTTGCTAAAAGGTTTTGTGGTGAAAGAGCAAATTCTGGCTTACCAGTACAAACAACGGTTTGATTGAGACAAAGGACGCGATCGCAATGGCGGTTGACCATATCAATATCATGGGATACTTGAAATATTGTCCATCCTTCCTGCTGCTTTAATTCATTCAGCAAGGCATAAAAATCTGCTGCGCCTTGCACATCAACTCCGGCGAAGGCTTCATCTAATACCAAAAGTTTTCGAGGCGTCACTAAACAGTAAGCTAGTAATACTCGTTTGAGTTGACCACCGCTGAGTGTCCCAATCGCTTGATGGCGCAAATGATAAGCGTCGGTTCGCCTTAAAGCTTCTGCTACTGCTGTAGATTTTTCCCCATCTTGTTTCCACCACCTCGAAAACAATGAAATATTGTTTCGTTCTGGTTCTCTAGACTTTCTATCTCCCCATCTTTGATCATAGGATGATTGCTGAGAAATCTTTACCCACCCCAGTCCTACTAATTCGCTGACAGAAATCGGAAAACTACGGTCGAAGATGAAGTTTTGTGGCATATAGCCCAACATCTGGCGTAAATTCCCTAACCGTGCAATTGGGCGACCAAATATTTCAATTGTACCAGCACTCCGCCCAATTAAATCTAACACCGCTTTGACTAGGGTACTTTTACCTGCGCCATTGGGACCTACTATAGCTGTATCTGTTCCTGCCAATAATTCAAAGGAAACATCCCGAATGGCTAGATAATTACCTTGGTATACTGTTAATCCTTCTACTTTTAAAATGGGTGATTGGGTATTGGGCATTGGGCATTGTTTATTAGTCATTAGCTTAGTAGTTAGTTATTATTAGTACAAAAAAAAGGACAAATCATCAACCTACTTACACGCTGTTTCCAGAGTTTGCAAATTAGCTTTCATCGCCTGGAAATAATGCTGCGGATCTGTTTCACCTGTTTCTAAAGAATCCAGTGTCCGCAAATTTAACTTCAAGTCTTGGGAGAGACTTTTCAGTAATTTGTTATCTATTCCTGGTTCGCTAAACAAAGCTTTAACTTTATATTTTTTTACTGTATCAATGGCATTTTGTACATCTGCCGGCGAAAGTTGATCTTCGGGAATTTCTACTACGGCGACTTGCTTGAGGTTATAGCGTTTCGCTATATAGGGGAATGCATCATGAAAGGTGACAAAGGTGCAATTAGGAGTTTTTTGTAAAGTCTGCTGAAATTCGTTGTTTAAACTTTCTAATTGTTTGATATAATTTCCTGCGTTGGCTTCATAAGTCGCTTTATGCGTTGGATCAGCCACAATTAAGCCATCACGAATATTTGTAACTTGCTGTTTTGCCAAAACTGGGTCTAACCAAACATGCGGATTACCAGCTTCGTTCTTATGGTCTTTTTCTGCTTTGGTAGTTTTCACAATTGGTGAAATTGGTTCCAAAGCTTTGATACCAATACTTGCATCAATTTGAGTCAATTTGGGATTTTGGGCATTTTTGACAGTTGCTTCCAGAAATTCCTCTAACCCCAAACCATTTTTTACCAGTACATTTGCAGTGGCAATCGCTTTCACATTTTCTGGTGTCGCTTGATATTCATGTACTTCAGTACCTGGTTTGACTAAAATTTCGACATCTGCGACATCCCCAGCTACTGCTTTGGTAAATAAATATATTGGTAAAAATGTTGTCACTACTTTGATTTTTCTTGATGACTGCGACTGAGTGGATGTAGCTTCCTGTGCTTGCGGTGAGGTTGCTCCCGTTGTACCCTGATTCCTATTCGATTGGTTACAGCCAGTAGCAATTGATAACATCAGCAGCGCAATTAGGGGTAAGATACTGCTTCTGTATCTACCTGTGTTACTTCCTGTGTCAGTGCGAATCACAGTTTTTTCTCCTCTAACATAGAATACTTCCTTTGGAGAACGCCAAAATTCTGATTGATAATGAGACTGATTCTAGAATCCATACTATAATAATTCTCATTCTCAATCAATAGCCGTGTCAGCAATCACGTCACAATTATTTGTTTAGCTGAGTCATGTTCTCGATCATCTAGCCCTAAGTGATTAATGATGATTTCTTAACTTGGGTGATTACAGAAAAGCTCAGTTCTGGTATTATATTGAGAATAGTTACTAATAAGATCTGGTGTCAGCAGGGTGGTATGAGTAATCACTGTAAGTTAGTGTGAGGATAAAAATGGAAAAATTATGGAAGTCTCTGCTGCTTATGCCAGGATTTTGCGGCGTGATGTTATTTGTGAATGCTGCCGCATTTGCAGGGGAAACACCAACTATTCCGGAAATAAATCAGCCGCAAGTTGTTGCAATTCCAAATAACACAATTAATAATAATAATAATCAAGAAGAGGTAATGCTGCAAGTTACCTCTGTGTCTCAACTATCGGACGTACAACCTACAGACTGGGCTTTCCAAGCATTGCAATCATTAGTAGAGCGTTATGGTTGTATAGCAGGATATCCTAATAAAACTTTTCGTGGTAATCGGGCGCTGACACGCTATGAATTTGCGGCTGGTTTGAATGCTTGTCTGGATCGAGTTAACGAATTAATTGCCACCAGCACCGCCGATCTGTTAAAAAAAGAAGACTTAGCCAAACTACAAAAGCTGCAAGAAAAATTTGCAGCGGAATTGGCAACATTACGAGGTCGTGTAGACGCTCTAGAAGCCAAAACCTCTGAATTGGAAGCAAATCAGTTCTCGACTACGACTAAACTAAATGGGGAAGTGGTCATCACAGCAGCCAGTGTCATCGGTGGAAAAACAGTTAATGGTACACAAGTCAACCGAAATGTTGTGTTAGCAGACCGAGTACGCCTCAACTTGGATACTAGTTTTACTGGTCAAGATTTACTCAGAACACGACTACAAGCAAGTAACCTAGACCCTTTTTCTAACACTGCTACCTTTACACCCGAAGGTGACTTCCGATTTGCTATCCCTGGTAACACTAATAATACTGTTGTGGTCGATGCATTATTGTATCAGTTTCCTGTGAGTAAACAAACAAGTGTCACCTTAGAAGCGAACGCAGGTGCAATTGATGATTTCACCAATACAGTTAATCCTTTCTTAGATGGAGATGGTGGAAGCGGCGCCCTTTCCCATTTTGGCACTCGTAACCCAATTTACTATCTAGTCAATGGTGCTGGTATCGGAATTAAGCATGAGTTCAATGATAAGTTTGAACTGAGTTTAGGGTATTTAGGCAATAGTCCTAATAGCCCTACACCAGGGAATGGTCTGTTTAATGGTGCTTACGGTGCTATAGCGCAGTTAACTATCAAGCCTATTGACAAATTGACCATAGGTTTAACCTATATCAATGCCTATAATAATAGCTTTTTTGCTAATGGTAGCGGTGGTAGCAATAATGCTAATAATTTATTGGCACTGTCTTCTAGTAACTCCTACGGATTAGAGGCATCTTACCAAATTAGCCCGAAATTAGTCATTGGTGGTTGGGCTGGTTTAACCAAAGCGCGGGTTTTTGCAGGTATTCTGCCTGCTGGTGGCGATGCTGATATCTGGAACTATGCAGTTACACTAATTTTTCCAGATCTGGGAAAAAAAGGCAACCTCGGAGGTATCATTGTGGGGATGGAGCCTAGAGTTACTAGTGTGAGCAGTTCTCTTAGTAATAATGGTATCAACAAAGATCCAAATACTTCATATCACATTGAAGGTTTCTACCAACACAAATTAACTGACAACATCAGTATCACCCCAGGAATTATCTGGTTGACAGAGGCAATCATAACCAAGCAAACGATAGTGTTGTGATTGGGGCGTTGAGAACTACATTCAGCTTCTAAATTTTATCAAGTTAGTTTTGAGGGTTTCTTAGTCAGGACTAAAGTCCTGACTACGGAATTAGAGGAGATTGCAAATTCGTGAGGTACAGATTATTGTAGGGGAACGGCATTGCCCAGTGGTGTCAACTTAACGCGAAACCTAAGCCCCAAGTTACATCAATTTAGTTTCTTTGCCCGAAAGTCTCGCAACCCCACTCCCAGCCTCTCCCCGTGTACGGGGAGAGGTGCAGTATGCGGAGAAGGGTTTTACTTTCGGGCAAAACGTTGATTTATCAATACTTCCAGCTTAAGTTGACACGCATGGGCATTGCCGTGCCCCTACCTGTGTATTTCATCTACCTGAAAAATGCTATATTTACCCATCAATTTGAACTTGACAGAGTACTAGTAGTCCGTGTCATTAGTTTTGATGGGTATCTAGTAAGCACTAAAGTGCTTTAATGAGCGATTTATCGCTCACTACGTAACCAGCAAAATTAATGCGATAGACCACTAGTACCTGTGTATCATTAGTTTTTCAATCAAATAAAAAAAAACCAGCCTCCCACAGCTGGTCTAAAAAATGTCTTTTCGCGTTGTCTTCTCAATAGAGTTAAATCCAAATTGCGCGTTCCCAAAATGCAACGGGCAACTTTTCTTAACATTGTAACAGCCAACACAGATTTTTCTGGAAAATTTACCAAAAAAAGATACTGAGAAAGGTTGTAAGCCTCTATCTGGCTGAATAATTCACAATCTATCTCAGGGGGGTTAGGGAGGATAACAACTGACTATTGAGCATTGACGATTGACTGGGGTTTTCCCCAGAGGATGCGCTCTTGTTTGTAAATGGCGATTCCGGGTTTAGCGCCTTTGGGTTTGTAGACGTGCTTTGGTTGGGTGTAAACTACTGGTACTTGGTCACTCTGACGACCGCGACTGTAGTATGCGGCAAAGTTAGCGGCAAATTGCAAGTCAGATGCTTCGGGAACAGCACCCGGTTCTAGGCGCAGCAGGACATGGCTTCCGGGAATTTCTTGGGCATGGAACCACAAGTCATAATCGCCGGCGACACGAAATGTTAATTGGTCATTTTGGCGATTGTTGCGTCCGATTAATAATTCAAACCCGCTGGGGGTGCGAGAACGATGATAATTACTACTGGCAACTTCATTGACGCTACGGTTGCGATATTCTGGATCTTCGAGATACTTTTGTCCGATGAGTTCATCACGGATTTCTTCAAGGGCTTGCAAATCTTCTGGTGTTTGGTATTTGTCTATCTGGGCGATCGCAGCTTCAACTTGTTCTAAATAGGCAATTTCGGTATTCACTTCCAACAATAACGGTTCGACTGCAACACGAGCGCGTTTTAACTTTTGGTGCTGTTTATACATACTTTGGGCATTTTGTACAGCATTTTTATCTGGCTGCAGGGCGATCGCTCTTGGTTTACCTGTGTCAAAATCAGGCAGGATAATTTCCTTCATTCCCAGTTCCCAGTTTTGCAAGTAAGCCATCAACAAATCTGCTTTTTCCCGATATTCATCAGCTTTATCTGATTGCTGTAACCGTTCTGCAAAGGTTTGTCCCTTGTTACGTAATTTTGCCAGAATATTATGGAGTTTCTGACTCAGCTGATGTCGTAATTGCGAAAATACCTGTTGATTTAGCTCGTCCGTGTAGTAGCGGTTGAGGACTTCTTGAATATTTGTGGCATTTGTTACCGCACTCCAACCCATGACAGTGTATCCCTCTACTGTCCAACCTGGATTAAATTTACCCAAATTCAAAGCTTCTAGCCATTCTTGCCACTTTTCAAACAGTCTTTGCCAGTCGTCAGAGTTCAGGGTATCTGTGGTGGCTTCTGGTGCTAAATTTGCTGCGATTACCATTAATTCTACTAATGCAGCACTCAAGCCACTATAACTTTTGAGTAACTGACGTTTGATGGCGCCTGGTACTAAGCTTACCCGTTCTTGCCAGCGTTCCTGAGATTCGTTTAAATTGGGGACAGGGCCTGTGAGTTTGGGTGGTGTTTCATAAGGTTGTCCGGTTTGGATCGGTCGGACACTGGATTGTTGTTGACTAACTTGATGGGCTGCGGTGATAATCAGATTGCTAGCATCGGTGAGAATGACGTTGCTATATTTGCCCATAACTTCCACATATATATGATATAGCGGGCTTTCTCCTGGACGACGGGCAAATTGTAAATCAATCACACGTTCCCAAGGTGCGATCGCCTCAATTCCCACCAGCGCTAAACCGCCTAACTGATGTATAAGTTGTTGGCTGAAGGTGAAGGTATCTGGTATGCGTGGTGGTGGATCGCCAATACAAATGCGTGCGGCTTGGGGGTGCCAAGAAATCTCTAGCCAACCCCGCTGCTTGAGTGTCCGTAAAGCCACTGCAATAGTATAGCGATCGCGCTGGTAAACCTGTTCTGTCCTTGAGGGTAGCCAATTAGCGCGGATTTCGCTACAACTAGCTGTGAGGGTGGTAAAGTCAACTGGTTGCACAACAATTAGCCGTTGGCTCTCAAAGGTTGATGCTAAGTATAGTCTGAAAACGCCTAAACTAATATCTTATGTCTTGCCAACCCTGGGCATAAATTAAAATCTGGAGACAATTTAACTATAACGGTTCTCGTTGGCATAAAATACAGCGGTTAGGGCACAGCAGTGCCGTGCCCCTAAGCTACAGGATATATTATTGTATTGAACGCAGAACGGCTTTACCTTTGACCAAAAAGTCTGGGATCTCGATTAACTTAGCAAGGCTGGTTCTTTGGTTGCTGGTTCTTTGGTTTCGGCTAACGGTTCTGCTAATAGTTGGGTATAGAGTTCATTGAGCTGATGTGCTACACCATCCCAACTAAATTGCTGGATAACGTGTTTTCTGGCTGCTTTACCCAATTCATCTCCCCATTCTGGATTACTTAAAATGCGGTCAATAGCATGAGAAAAGGCTTGTACGTTTTGCGGTGGGACTAATAAACCAGTTTTTTCAGAAACTACTGTAAATTGTAGTCCACCGACATCACTTGCTACCACTGGTGTACCACTGGACATGGCTTCAATGGCAACGAGTCCAAAGGGTTCGTAGTGACTGGGTACGACGCAAACATCCGCCGCAGCGTAGTAAGTTGGGAGAATTGTCTGACTTAGCTGGCCAGGGAAGGTGGTAAAGTCGCTCATACCTAATTCGTTGACAATTTGCTCGATGCGATCGCGTTCTTTACCGTCACTGTTTCCTGGTGTGCTACCACCACCAATGATTAACTGCAACTGATGAGAATCGCGTAACTTTGATTCGCACACCGCACGCACCAAGGTTTCTATTCCTTTGCGGGGGTCAAAACGTCCTACGTATAACACTACTTTGGCTTGAGGATCAATTCCCAACTCAGCTCGTGCTGCTTCTCGTTCAACCGAACCAAATTGCAGAATATTCGTACCACAAGGAATAATGTCTATATTCCCTTTAGTGGAAACGAGCGATCGCATGTGATGCTTTTCTTGGGGACTCGTGGCGACAATTCTTTCTGCTGTCTCTAGTACCTGTTTTTCCACTGCTAACCGCTGACTGGCTATTAGGGGAATCGTCTCGATTGTATTGTATTTGACTGCTCCTAAAGAGTGGTATGTGTGAACCTGTTTGCTACCTTGGATTGCCTTTAACTGCATACCTACCCAGCTAGAGAGCCAGTAGTTGGTATGAACTAACCGATATATAATCCCATTTTCTCTCTGGAATTGCAGTAACTGATCAACAAATTCTGGCAAATACTTAAAACCATTGTCCCGTGGTACAAACTCCACCGGACCTGCTGTTAAACGAATTGTTCTACATAGTGGGCTATGTTGAACTATCGTTTCTTGCTCAGTACTAACTCTGCGGCTAAACATATCAACCAGCCATCCTAGCTCGGCTAGTGCTTCACCCACTTGACGGACGTAAACATTTTGTCCCCCGGCTTCTTCTTTGCCAATTTCAATCGCTGGATCTCCGTGGACTGAAATCAAAGCGATGCGTTTTTCAGTGGTAGAGTTCATAGTTTGTGTGTTGCTGATTTTTACAAAGTCTCAGGCCGATCCAAGTTTGCCTTTAGCACTTTTCCCTGATTTTTTAGGAACTTTGCGTAATCTTTATTTTAATTTAATACGTCCAATATTGTTATAGATATGCTACCAGAAATAGCCTAATTAACTCCGTATTTATATTTAATTTATTTATACCTAAATTGCTATATTTATATCTAATGCTTTTGATAGATTAATTCCTAATTCACATACTTCTCTATACATACAAAATCTCAAAGATATATGTCACTATATACATTTTTGACAATTTTGTAAGTAAATATTAGTGATTTTTAGTTGAATTATCTTCACTATTTTCACTTAGAAAATTTTAGATAAATTCTTTGATTATTTACTTTTAAATATCTCTAATCAGCTAATCAAAATAATTAGACAATTTTGTTTATTTGCTTTTGCAAAAATCATGGTTTTTTAAATGTGTTTGATTATACTAGTTTCTGTTTTATTTTTGAAAAGTTACATATGATACCGATTTACAAAACTTTATGTTTCACCATCTGCAGTAATAGTTTATATTGCGGAATATTAAGATGGCGTAACAGAGAATTTAGGGTATAGGTTTTGCTAATGATTCCCCGAACAAAGGTCAGAATTACCCTTGAGATAGAGAAGTTGAGTCCAATACACTCGTAAGGGCACGGCAGTGCCGTGCCCCTACACCGATGATATAATTTTGTATTACATCCAACTGAGAACCACTATATTTGAGGGTGCGGACTGCCGCGTTTTGTTCAAAAAGATAGATACTGTCCAATGGATGGTTGTTGACGACGCAGAACATTAATTGCTTGCTGCTGGATTTGGCGAACCCGCTCTCGACTGACGTTTAGTTTCTCCCCAATCTGCGCCAAACTTCTTTCTTGATTATCTAACAGTCCAAACCGCAAAATTAATACTTCACGCTGCATCGGTTTGAGTGAAGCCAACAAATTACTTAAATCCTGGCGTAGCAATTCTTGGGTGATATGCTCATTGGGTGATATCCCCTCATCCTTTAAAAGTTCACTCAGTTCTGTGTCTTGATTATCCCCCACTTTTAAATCTAAAGAAATTGTCCCACTAGCAGCACTGAGATATTCTCGAATCTGGTTTGGCTCCAAGCCTAATTTTTCAGCAATTTCTGTGACAGTACCACGGCGACCGAGTGTTTGAAATAGTTCTCGCTGTACCTTCTTAATTTGATTGAGTTTTTCATTGATATGAATCGGTAGCCTCACCGTGCGGGATTTTTCTGCGATCGCTCTGGTGATTGCTTGAGTGATCCACCAGTATGCATAAGTTGATAACTTATACCCGCGATTGGGATCGAACTTCTCCACACCTCGTTGTAGTCCTATTGCTCCTTCTTGAATCAAATCCAAAAATTTATCCAGCACAAACAAAATAGAATCATTCTATTCTTTTCATAATGGAGTTCACATTTACCGCATTCCGTATCCAAGGAATAAATATAATTTCATTAATAATGTAGTACATGCTTGGAATGTCAGAAAATATGTTCTGTCTATAATCAATAAATATAATATCCAGATTATTGAAGTGCCAGAATTTGGTTGTGAAAGCATCTTTTTAGGTTTGATACGAACACCTACTTCCTCATATAGTTCGACTTCATATGGGCACATATTTAGTTCATCGGATTAGAGGCAGTAATATATATAATATATTTAAACCTTCCTTTTTAATTTTCTACTTTTAGAAAGTTTAGCTATCAATTTAGCCGATATAGTTACAGCACCTACAAAAAATATGATAGAGGTGTATTAAAAGATTATTTGGCTGCCAAATATTAAAATTATTGTGATCTCAAATGCTGTTAACTACACCGAATTATTTACCTGGGCATAAATTAAATTCTATTGTAAAGAAAGTGTTGTATATTGGTCGGTTAGAAACCAGAAAATCTCCAGACTTATTAGCGCATGTTATTCCTGAAGTAATAAAAGAATATCCAGATGTAAATTTTGTTTTTATTGGGCTCGATACGAATGACGGTCCGCGGGAAACATCTATGCAAGAGTATTGCCAAACCTTAATAGGACCGGACTTTGCTGGGAAAGTAAGTTTTCTAGGTAAACAACCTCATCAGACAGTACTTAAATACCTTAGTGAATGCGATATATTTGTATTACCTTCACGTTTTAAATCATTTGGTATAGCTTACGTGGAGGCGATGTTAAATTGCTTGTAAATCGCATCAGAGGGTCTGGAGTTGAAGAAGTAGTACCTAATGGAGTAGCTGGAATTTTTGTGTCCCCGGACAATATTCATGAGTTAAAAAAAACAATTTTATTACTTTTGAGAAACAACAAGTTGAGAGACCATGGGACTTGCTGGACGATCATATGCATTAGCAAATTATTCTGCGCCAGTCGTAGCAGAAACGCATGAGAGATTTTATCAATCAGTAATTGATTGGAAATTAAATAAAGTAAATGAATACAAGTTTCCTTAATAATAAATTTAAAGTAAGCTTATACCCTAATAATCTTTCTACTTTGTATTGG
>CAVYXS010000051.1:0-29447 GCA_963772205.1 uncultured cyanobacterium | reverse complement strand
TGGCCAACTCCACAAGAAATTTTGGAGCCATCTGGTGCTGGGCCCAAGTGTTTATGCACGAATCGCTAGGGAAAAACTAGGTAGAACTATCAGCAAACTTTCAGATGGTCATGGTGTGCAAATAGGCGTGCTGGCTGGAAATCCTCAAGGTGACTCGACAGAAACACCTATTGCTTTAGTGTGCGATTTTCCAGGAGAAGTATCAGAGGAAACATTAAAAAAAACTTATAGACTTGCTTGGAGTTTTTCGCGTACGCCATCACTCATTACAACAGAACCTAACCGATTAAGAATTTGGACGTGCTATGAAGAACCTCGAAAAGAAGATGATATTATAAAGCCTGTAGTTAATGTTTCTAAACGGGAAATTGAGTCATTTAATCAGGTATCTCTTTCAGGTCAAGCTGCTGAAACTTTGCGGTTACACTGGGCTGATTTAGTATCAGGTCAATTTTTTCAAGAACATAGCCAGCGATTTCAACGAAAAAAAGCCGCTGACCAGATGCTATTGAAAAATCTGAAAAGCGTTCGGAAAAAACTTCAAAAAAATGAACTTGATGATGATATCATTCATGATTTATTAGCAAGAATTATTTTTATTCAATTCCTTTTTGATCGTCAATATTCTGAAGGTAATCCGGCCTTAAATACAACTTTACTAGATTATTTATATAGAATTGGTGAATTATCGGCTAAATACTCTCATTTAGCTGACATATTAATAAATCATAGAGATACTTATCAGTTTTTCCGTTGGCTCAACGGCAAGTTTAATGGTGATTTATTCCCAGGTAAAGGTGCTACCGAAGAAGAACGTGAAGCTGAATGGCAAACAGAAGAACAAAAAGTTAAACAGCCTCATCTAAATATACTTGCTGATTTTGTTAGTGGTCATGTAGACATTGAAACTGGACAATTAAGTCTATGGCCATACTACCATTTTGACGTTATACCTTTAGAGTTTATTAGCAGTATATATGAGGAGTTTGTTAGTAAAGAATCTGGCACAGGAGTTCATTACACACCAGAACATATAGTTGACTTTGTACTAGATGGTGTTTTACCTTGGGATAGTCAAGAATGGGATATCAAGATTCTTGATCCTGCTTGTGGTTCAGGAATTTTTCTGGTTAAAGCATTTCAGCGTTTAATTCACAGATGGGAACAAGCTCATCCAAAAACAATTCAGCCAAGTGATTTAAAATATTTACTAGAAAATAATTTATTTGGTGTTGATGTAGATGCACAAGCGGTAAGAGTAGCATCTTTTAGTCTTTATTTAACCATGCTTGATAAAGTTGAACCTCAATATTATTGGGAGAATGAGTTTCGCTTTCCTAGATTACGTGAACGTCAATTAATTGCGGCTGATTTTTTTCAAGAAGATAAAGAAGGTTTTCGTTCTGTTCAAGATGCTGGTAAATATGATTTAGTTATTGGTAATGCACCGTGGGGAAAAAATACTGTTACTCCAGCAGCTAAATCTTGGGCTGGAGAAGATTGGAAGATAACTTACGGTAATATTGGTCCGCTTTTTCTGCCAAAAGCTGCTACTTTAACTAAATCTGGTGGACAAATAGCAATGATGCAACCTGCAATGGCATTGATTTTTAATCAGGTTAGCACTGCTCAAGAATTTAGATCCAGGCTTTTTTCAGAGTTAAAAATTGACGAAATAGTTAATTTGTCTGCATTACGTTTTGGACTTTTCAAAGATGCTATTTCTCCAGCTTGTATCATTACAATGTCAGCAATGCCTCCTGATAGTGAACCTCTGATATACATTTGTCCTAAGCCAGTTATGACTAATGAGGATGACTATCATATAGTAATTGAGCCACATGATATTAATACAGTCTACCCACAAGAAGCGATCACAAACCCCTTAGTTTGGACAGCTTTAATGTGGGGAGGAAGACGTGATCTATCCTTGGTAAGAAGATTGAATCAAGAATCAAGTATTGAAAAACTTAAATCTAGTGATATTGCTCAAGCACGTCAAGGAGTGGTAAGAGGTGATAAGGGAAAATTACAAAATTATATTACAAACAAGCGAATTCTAAAATCTTCTAAATTCCTCAACAGAAGTTTTCTCTACCTAAAATCTACGGAACTTCCTATAAATTATGATGCACGCATACACTCTAAAGACTCAAGTAATTTTGGTGCATTTCAACTGCCACAAATGATTTTAAAGTTAAGTTGGCAGAAAAAGAGCGGCAGATTTCGTTCAGTAATAATTAAACCTGATAATACAAATCAAGGAATTATTTGCTCTGAAAGTTATGTGAGTATACATATTACCGAAGAGAATATTTCACAATTAAATGCTGCTTGTCTAGCATACAACAGTAAGTTAGCTGTTTACTATTTACTACTTGCTAGTGGTCGTTTTGCCTCTTATATCCCAGAAGTTAATGTAGATGATTTACTGCGTGTGCCAATACCTGAATTATCGGTAGGAGAATTGAACAATATAAAAACAATTGATGATATAGATGAGTGCATAAGACAAGCTTTTGAATTTAAAGATAGTGAATGGGTGCTAATTAATGATCTATTTAATTACACTCTACCAGACTTTAAAGGAGATGGTGCTTCTCCAGGACGCAAAAGAACTTATCGTATAGATAATAATCAATCTCAGAATAATACTGAACCTGAACTTACGGCATATTGTGAGTATTTCTTGCGAGTTCTTAAAGCAGGATTTGGACAAGATAAACAAGTTTGTGCCACCATATTTCAGGAACAAACTAAGACTCTTCTTCCTATTCGCTTAGTGGCTATTCATCTTAATAAACCTGATTCTGAAGGTGTTCATATTAAACCTATTGACTCCCCTGATTTAATGGAACACTTGGAAAATTTAAATAAGTTGTATCTAGAAAGAGGAAGTATAGAAGATGGTGGCATCTTTTATCGGCGTGTTGCCAGGATTTATGATTCTGTAGAATTGAAAGGGGTGAAAATTCCTACTATTTATTTAATCAAACCTGACAAAATTCGTTATTGGACTCGCTCTATGGCTTTAAGAGATGCTGACGAAGTAGCCGCAGATATTATGACATGGCGAACAACATTTGATGAAAAATCTCAGGTGATAGAGGAGTCATATAATGCTTAGAAGAGGTAAAACAATTCCAGAATTACGTTGGAAAGATACACCGGACTTTGTTGAAGTAGCAAAAGGTTGGAACAATGATGCAATAACAATTCTCGTCAAACTTGTCTGGGAAGGATATGATTTGCTGGTTGCCGAGATTCTATCACAAATTAATTGTGATGAAGCAGACGAGCAAATAGAAAGGAGCATCACTCAATCTCTTGAGCGCAGAATCCGCAGAAATATGACGGGAGATGAGCCATTTGATGTTCAACATGAAGTTTACGAAATAGAAAGTAGTCAATCAGCACAAGCACAACCACCACAATATGATATTGCATTTTATCTAATCTCTAATGAGAGGATTATCTGGCCTTTAGAAGCTAAGGTTTTGAAATCAGATGGGGCAGTAGGTGAATATATAAAAGAGATAAAAGACAACTTTATAACTTGCCGATATGCACCCTTTTCTAGTCAAGGAGGAATGCTAGGTTATCTTTTTTCTGGTGATTCAAACAAAGCTTTTACCAATATTGCGACCAAAGTACCATGTACATTAAGCGATCATCCAGATTTTCCAACTCGTGATCACAAAACCTCGGATCACCAGCGAGTAGTTCTTTCAGGAAAGTCATATCCGGTGAACTTTAGATGTCACCATTTACTATTCAAAATAATAGCTACAGGTGCTAATGCTACAGATACTAATAATATATCTTTGATTGAATAAATTTAAAACTTACTCAAATACCCTTCTGATGTTCTACCATCTCCCCAAAAGACGTAAAACACCGATGACACCAACCATCAAGCCACAACGCCGGAACTTTAAACCTAGCCCCACAATTAGGACACTCCGACAACAAACTTAAATGATGATGCTGACACCCCTGAGTTACCTTAAACTGCCACTCAATCCGATGACAAGGAGACTCAACTACTCCGCCGTTACTTCCTTGAGAGTTTCCAAATCAATCTTTGCTAATCCTTTCTTTAAAGCCCGAATAGCCGACTCCCTGAGAATCATATTTAGCAACCCAATATAACCTCCAGTTGCCTCACCCAAACGATGACACCGAAAAAACTTGCACAGCAAAGAATGTCATCCTTAACCCATCCACTCCACCATATACCCTCTTTTATCATCACTGTAATCTAGTAATCCGTATCAATCCGTGATCGTGTTAAAGTAACTGCAACGGTTTGAATATACAAACATATTTAGATGGTATTTAAGGCAAGTTATTTTAAAGCGGATCTTTTCAAAGTATTATCCAACCCGGTGCGGATTCAAATTTTAGACACGCTGCGAACAGGAGAACAGAGCGTTAACTACATTGCTGAATGGCTGGAGTTGGAGGCTTCTGCTGTATCCCAACAATTAGCAGTACTGCGAAGTCGTAACTTAGTTACCAGCCGTAAACAGGGTAACTATGTTTTTTACTCTATACGAGATCCCGCTATTTTTCAAATTCTCGATGCAGCCTTAGAGGTGTTTAATAATCACCTAGTTGAGGTGCGCGACACATTGGAAAAATTGGAGTGATGATTAAAGGCGCACTCATGACCTTCGCATCGGTTAATCTAGAGATATTAGTAAATTTTTATACTAATATCTTGGCACAAAAACCAACAAAAATGCTGCCGAATGTCTATGCTGAGTTTGAGATTTCTGGTTTACGATTAGGTATTTTTCAACCCAAAAAAACATCGGTCTGTGAATTTGAAAGTTCAGCCCAGAGTAAGATAAGCTTATGTCTAGAGGTGAGTAACTTAGAAGATGCGATCGCTCATCTGACAGATTTAGGTTATCCTCCACCAGGAGAAATTACCCACGCTGCCCACGGTAGAGAAATTTATGCCTATGACCCCGATGGCAATCGTTTGATTTTGCATCAAGCCGCAGTGGGTGATAATTAAGAATTGGTATTGGTAAAGAAGTATGGCTTTAACGCAAAATTATAAACTAAATGTGATCCAATGGTATCCAGGTCACATCGCCAAAGCTGAAAAGAACCTAAAAGAACAGCTCAAACGTGTAGATGTGGTGCTAGAGGTAAGGGACGTACGCATTCCCTTGGCGACACACCATCCGCAAATCGAAGAGTGGGTGGGAAGTAAAACGCGGCTATTGGTGATCAACCGAGTGGATATGATTTCGCCTCAAGTGCGATCGCTATGGATAGACTGGTTCAGAAATGAAGGAGAAACCCCGTATTTTACCAATGCTCAACATGGTCAAGGTGTGGTAGCAGTCTGCAAAGCAGCCCAAGCAGGCTGGGGTAGAACTCAATCAAAGAAGACGCGATCGCGGAATGTTACCCCGTCCTGTCCGCGCTGTTGTCATTGGTTTCCCTAATGTTGGTAAATCAGCCTTGATTAATCGTCTTTTAGGAAAACGAGTTGTAGAAAGTGCAGCTCGTCCTGGGGTGACTCGTCAACTGCGTTGGGTGCGAATTTCCGACCATTTGGAATTGCTAGATGCTCCTGGTGTCATCCCTCTCAGGTTAGAGAATCAAGAAGCAGCTTTAAAATTAGCCATTTGTGATGATATTGGCGAAGCGTCTTACGATAATCAGCTCGTAGCCGCAGAGTTAGTCGATATATTCAATTATCTCCAAGATACGGCTAGTGATGTATTTCCACAACAAGTCTTATCTTCGCGCTATGAACTCGATTCCTCACCCCACACAGGAGAAGCATATTTGCACCTTCTGGCAGAGCATCGCTACAAAGGCGATGTCGAGCGAGCTGCTAGGCAACTTTTAACTGATTATCGCAAAGGTTTTTTGGGTGCGCTACCTTTAGAATTACCGCATTATTAGGCAATTAATAGTATGCTTTGTTACTAAATACAGTGTTTCATAAATTCGTAGCGTTTTAGTTTGTAGTTGCGCTTGGCTTTCGCCACGCTGCGCGAATAGCGCTAAAGCGCAACTACGAACGATAGACTTTATTTTCATTTCGCGACGAACTTATGCAAAGGTGTTAGCAACTAGTAATATTATCTTGGTGGATAATACTGGGGATTCGTCACTGGAGGTGGATAACCCATGTTGTTGGGTACAACAGGAGCCATCACAGGTGACTGATAACTAGTCATCGGTATAGTGTTTCCCATATTGTTGGGTACAACAGGAGCCATCACCGGTGGCTGATAATTAGTTGTGGGGATGGTGCTTGTCGTTCCATTGGGGATGACAACATTTTGGCTAAATTGTTGATAAGCAGCACGAGAAATTGAGCTAATAAGTTTTTCGGCGCGGGTGTCATTATTGGGGCGTTGTACCATGACAGCGGCGATGTAGTGCTTACCAGTTGGCAGATCAACTAAACCCGCATCTGCTAGCATTGTCCCAATATCGCCGGTTTTGTGGGCAATGCTAGCGCCGGCGCCTAAGCCAGATGGTAGTAGATTATTTCTCTCAGTTTGGCGCATGATATTTAGCATCAGCTCACGCGATCGCATATTTACCAAATTGCCTTGATGTACCATAGCGATCAAAGTCGCCAATTCCCTAGGACTGGTGGTATTAGTCCCTTGTAAATCTGGGAGTTGATTGCGAATGGCTGTGGTTGTCAATCCCCAAGTGCGGAAACGTTGATTTAAAGCATCGATACCGCCCAGTTTAGCAATCAGCATATTTGTGGCTGTGTTGTCGCTGATTGTAATCATTTTTGTGGCGACATCCAAAGCTGTGTACTGGGTTCCCGCTGGTTTGAATTGCATATTTCCCGAACCGCCGACAATCATCTGCTGTTGCATGGTTAGCATTTCATCTAGGCGGATTTTACCAGCATCCACGTCTTGTAAAAAAGCCACCAGAATCGGCACTTTAATTGTACTCGCCGCCGGGAAACTAGCAGCGCTATTCACATCCACGTAAGCGCCTGTATCTACATCTACCAATAACACCCCTGGTATCAAATTTGGGTTTGCGAGGGCCAAATTTTGCACAGCATTTTTTAAGGGGATAATTTCTTGAGATAGATATAAACCCGAATTCGTTGCAGTCGTGGGAGTAGGCTGGGGCTGGGATTGTTCAGTATTTGTATTTGATTGTGGAACAGCAGTGGGAGTCACACGACTAGCGGGGTCTAATACTGATAACGCCGTGCCAAAAATAGCGCCGATACCGACTCCGATAATTAACAATCGTAGGGTATACAACAGAGTTCTGGCCATTGGCTTTAACCGTGTCTTCCGCGATTGTCTACCTATTTTCACTGCCCCCGACTTGTCAATTCGTACTGTCTTTACTTTTACCCCACCCGGCTGGAAAGGCGGAATCTTGCCCTTGGGGATAGGTTTGACTGCTGCTGGCATAACTAGCCCTGGTTTTGTTCTCGATACACCAGTATTAACTGGGGGAGGGCTAGTAATATTTCTGACCATGCGTGCAAGCGTAGCCCCTTCTTCGGCTGTACGCTGCTGTTGTTTGGGAACTTTCACCTTCTTTGGTTCCGCCTTTTGGACTTTGGGCGGACGTTGGCGGCGATTTACGGGTTGACGCCGTGAGGAAGTTTTGAATTTGTCATTTGATTCTGACATTGGTACTGGGGGCTAGGGGTTAGGGATTAGGGATTAGGGGCTAGGGGGTAGTATTTTTGACTCAGGACTCAGGACTCAGCACTGTTTCAAGTCAGCTAATCATCAGAAAATTTCACAAGCAAACATGAATTTATCTTTCCCCAGTCCCCAGTCAATATTTTTGTGTTTAGTTTAAGCCATATTAATGATTTTGGGGGAATCTATTGGGTACATATTAAACGATGAATTAGCAGTTTTCATCATCTTTGTAGGTTTTAATTGCCCATTCTACCTGTTGCAAAATTCCTCGCAGCATGGCGACTTCCCCAGTTTGCAGGTAAGCGCGATTATATAGTTGGCGAAATTTTTCCATGCGACTAGCTGCTGTATGGGGATAAAGATAACCAATCTTTAACAGCAGGGATTCTAAATGCTGGTAGTATGCTTCTAGTAGATCAAAAAGTGCCAGGTCAGTTTGGGGAGGGGTTTGAGTCTTTGGTAACTCTGTCGATTGCGCTAGTTCATAACAGCAGATAGCTACAGCCGTAGCCAGATTTAGGGAGAGATAATTTTGACTGGTGGGAATGTGAATAAACCTCTGAGCATAGTTTAATTCTTCATTGGTTAATCCCCGGTCTTCTCTGCCAAAAATTAACGCTGTGGGTTTTTCTGGTTCCTCTAATAACCAAGGTAGTGCGGTGCGGGGATTTTCTAAGGGTGTTCCCCAACTGCGAACCCTACCCGTAGTAGCCATGATCCTGACACATCCCTGCAACGCTTCTGGTAATGTGGCTACTAAAACCGCAGATGTTAAAATTTCTTTGGCATGAACCGCCATTTTCATAGCTTCCATATCCAGGGGGTCACATTGGGGATTGACTAATACTAGTTGATCTAGTCCAAAATTTTTCATGACTCTGGCAATAGAGCCTAGATTTAAGGGGCCAGCTGGTTCTACCAACACAATTTTTAATCCAGCTAATCCCATTTTCGTCTCCCACCCCTGATTCTCGGCTTTGTCCTATTGTAACCGTCGAGGCGATCGCAAGCTAGGGAGGGGTGGAGACTATATATATGTTCCCAATAGGGGCAAAACTTTCTGCTTTAACAAGTCAATTAAAGCAGGTTCCATATATTCATATTCATCTGGAATATCTAAACAGATAACTTTCTTATCTTTGAGAAAGCGTGGGAAATTTTGTGATAGCTTGCGTTTATGTGATTTTTCCATCACAAAAATAATATCAGCCCATTCAATAGCTGCAGATGACACTGGAACTACAGCAGATCTGTATAAACCTGCTGAGTCTGTTTCCAATCCTGCATATTCACAAAACACAGCTTCAGCGGTTGGGCTTCGCAATCGATTTTGGCTACAAAGAAATAACAGCTTTTTCATTAACCGAGAATAACCTACACCACGATAAGTAGAAGGGAGCATCCCAAATGTGTAAATTTATTTTTTTGTAGTGCGGGCTTCTAGCCCGCTTCCTGGACATTAGGGAGCAAGATGCTCCCACTACAAATTTTCTTTTGGCAAAATTGGGATGCTCCCTAAGTAGAATGCCTTAATTAAATATAATATAGACCTAACCCCCAACCCTTAGAAGAAAAGGGAGATTGAAAGCCTCTCCAGTAGGGGAGAGCAATGGAAGCGAAGGCTTACATTTAATTAAGCCCACCCATTTACCACATCTAAATGGGAATCGCTATATTACCCAAAAAAATTTAGGCTCACACATAATTTATTATAATGGCTAATATCATAATTTATCTATGCTTATTAATTTAAATCTATTAAATCAAGCGAAAAATCGGTGACTCCTATATCCAGCTTAATAGTTATCATTAATAATTATCTATAATTTAGATATGCATACAAAAATTTATCAACAAGGATAAATTTTTACTTATACATGCAATCTAATATTCATTTAATAAATACCGATTTTAAATGAACCACTTTTACCGGAAACACTGTAAACTAATTTAAACAACCTGAGTGATGCATCAACAGCGCACCAGATTACAGTTAATTCAGCCACCAAAGTTTTAATCAAAATGGTCGAAGTAGCCTTTTTTTTTATACAAAAGGGTTAATTCGGCTAACTAACTATAGGTTAAAATTTTCATTTTTTCTGCAAGAAACATAACGTTTGCTTTGTCTAAATTGTCATGTCTAAAAACACGTAAATTCACCCGTAAGGAGATGTTATGAACGAATTTTTTAATCAATTCTCTCGGCGCAAATTTATTGTAGCTGGAGGAGTATCAGCTGGTGCTGTGTTCCTGAAAGGTTGTTTGGGAAATCCACCGGATAAAGCTGGTAACACTAGCTCTCAACCAAACTCAACGGCGGTAAAACAGGTTGTCAACCAGAGTCCAGAACAAACACCAGAAACTACTACAATTAAACTAGGATATATCCCGATTATCGAATCAGCGCCCCTAATTATTGCCAAAGAAAAAGGCTTTTTTGCCAAGTATGGGATGAGCAATGTAGAACTTGCGAAACAAGCCTCTTGGGGTGCAGCACGGGACAACGTAGAAATCGGTTCATCTGGTGGTGGGATTGATGGTGGTCAATGGCAAATGCCAATGCCACATTTAATTACAGCAGGTTTAATTACCAAAGGCAACAAAGAAATTCCCATGTATGTCTTGGCGCAATTAGTGACACATGGAAATGGAATTGCGATCGCCAGCAAGCACCTAGATAAAGGTATTAGCTTAAAACTCGATGGTGCTAAGTCTCTATTCACCCAACTCAAATCCTCCACACCATTCACTGCAGCATTTACCTTCCCCCATGTCAACCAAGATTTGTGGATTCGCTACTGGTTAGCCGCTAGCGGACTAGATCCAGATG
The DNA here is from genome assembly GCA_963772205.1 of uncultured cyanobacterium. Lineage (GTDB taxonomy): Bacteria > Cyanobacteriota > Cyanobacteriia > Cyanobacteriales > Nostocaceae > Gloeotrichia. Next base: position 18,941 of record CAVYXS010000051.1, on the reverse strand, counting down.
CAGATGTCAAATTGCTGACAGTGCCTGCGGCGCAAACTGTGGCTAATATGAAGACGGGAACAATGGATGCTTTTAGTACTGGCGATCCTTGGCCTTACCGTATTGTCAAAGAAAAAATTGGCTTCATGGCGGGATTAACCGCAGAAATTTGGAAGAATCATCCTGAAGAATATCTTGCCATTAGAGCCGACTGGGTTGATAAAAATCCCAAAGCCACAAAAGCCCTACTTAAAGGCATTATAGAAGCCCAACAATGGTTAGATAACTTTGAAAATCGCAAAGCTGCGGCAGAAATTCTCGCCGGACGAAATTATTTCAATCTTTCTTCACCCGAAATTCTTGCAGATCCATACCAAGGTAAATATGATATGGGTGATGGTCGCAAAATAGACGATAAATCCCTAGCAGCTTATTATTGGAAAGACGAAAAAGGTAATGTTTCTTATCCCTACCAGAGCCATGATTTATGGTTCATCGTCGAAAATGTGCGCTGGGGATTTTTGCCGAAAGATTATATCGATAATAATGCCGCCAAAGCTAAAGAACTCATCAAGAAAGTCAACCGCGAAGATATTTGGAAAGAAGCAGCCAAAGAAGCGGGAATTGCAGCGGCTGACATTCCCACAAGTACATCTCGTGGTGTAGAAGAATTTTTTGATGGCATCAAATTTGACCCAGAAAAGCCCGAAGAATACCTCAAGAGTCTGAAAATCAAAAAAGTCAGCGTTTAGTTAGGAGTTAGAAGTTACGAATTAGAAGTTAGAAGTTATGAATTATAAATTTTCATCTTCAATTCCTAATTATTAACTCTTCACGTCCAGCATAGTTTTAATACAGAGGAGAAATCAATCAATGACTACTGTCCAAAGACGCCCTGCTAGCCCTAGATTTGATACTAGCTTTATATCCCGTCTGCAAAAGCAGTTTCCTGAACTTGTACCGCCGGCTATTGCTATAGTTATCTTTCTTGTTGTCTGGCAAATTTTTTCTCTGACACCGAATGCGACACTACCAGGGCCAGTAAAAGTAATACAAGATACCTGGATTTTGATTTTGTATCCTTTTTATGACAAAGGCGGCACTGATAAAGGTCTATTTTGGCAGATTTGGGGTAGTCTCCAACGGGTGGCAATTAGCTATACATTAGCGGCAATTGTTGGCATTGGCTTGGGCATTTTAATTGGCGTGAATAAAACAATGTCCAAAGCTTTAGATCCCATATTTCAGCTACTGCGGACTGTACCACCTTTGGCGTGGGTACCAATTTCCTTAGCAGCCTTAAGACAAAACGAACCTGCAGCCTTATTCGTAATTTTTATTACCGCAATTTGGCCGATTTTAATTAACACTGCGGTGGGTGTGACTCAAATTCCTCAAGATTACAACAACGTCGCCAAAGTTCTGCAACTGAGCCGCAAAGAATACTTCCTTAATATTCTGATTCCTGCTGCTTTACCCTACATTTTCACAGGTTTGAGAATTGCGATTGGTTTGGCTTGGTTAGCAATTATCGCCGCTGAAATTGTCATGTCTGGTATTGTCGGTATCGGCTTCTTTATCTGGAATGCTTATCAAAACAACAACGTCAGCGAAGTAATTTTAGCTCTAGTTTACATCGGTGTGGTTGGTTTGCTGCTTGATAAATTGATGTCTTGGGTGCAAAACAAGATTTTACCAAGTGAACAAAAATAGAGACTAGGGGCTAATACTCTGTTTCATTAGTTTTGATGAGTTACGTAGTAAGCACTTTAGTGCTTCAAAATACAGGACTAAAGTCCTCTCTACGTTCGCGGAGCGTGTCGTAGACAGACGCTACGCGAAGACTACAAACCAAGCATTGTTGCTTTGGTGGACTACTGTAGTCAGCACTTTAGTGCTTCAAAATATAGGACTAAAGTCCTCTCTACGTTCGCGGAGCGTGTCGTAGACAGACGCTACGCGAAGACTACAAACCAAGCATTGTTGCTTTGGTGGAAATATTAACAATTCCCCATTCCCCATTCATTATGTCTGTATTTGTTGCTGTTGACCAAATTGATAAGGTTTTCGAGTTAACCGGTGGCGGTAAATATATCGCCCTCAAAGGTATCGATCTCCAGATTAGAAAAGGCGAATTTGTTTCTTTAATCGGGCACTCTGGTTGCGGTAAATCCACTTTATTAAATATGATTGCAGGTTTGGATTTACCTACTGAAGGTTTGGTTACTCTCGAAGGACAAAGAATTACCAAACCAGGGCCAGACCGGATGGTGGTATTCCAAAATTATTCTCTGCTACCTTGGCGAACTGTACGCGAAAATATCGCTCTGGCTGTAGACTCAGTGATGAAGGGTCTACCGGATGCTGAACGCAACGCTATTATCAACAAACATATCGATATGGTGGGTTTGCGTCCCCATGCGGATAAACAGCCAGGGATGTTATCTGGTGGACAAAAACAACGGGTAGCGATCGCTCGTGCTTTAGCTATCCGTCCCAAGTTACTATTGTTAGATGAGCCTTTCGGTGCTTTGGATGCGCTAACACGGGGTAACTTGCAAGAACAGCTGATGCAAATCTGCGAAGAAAATCAAGTTACCGCTGTGATGGTAACTCATGACGTAGATGAAGCGGTGCTGTTGTCTGATAGAATTGTCATGTTGACCAATGGCCCAGAATCCAAAATTGGCGACATTTTAGAAGTAGATATTCCTAGACCCCGCAAACGCATGGAAGTAGTAGAACATCCCAGCTACTACAGCTTGCGAAGCGAGATGATTTACTTCCTCAACCAGCAAAAACGCATTAAGAAACTGCGGGCGAGAAAAACATCTGCGATCGCTCGTCATGGTCTAGAAAAAGTTAACCTAGATATTGGCTTCTTACCCCTGACTGCTTGTGCGCCTTTAGCCGTTGCAAAAGAAAAAGGCTTTTTCACCAAGCATGGTTTAGATGAAGTTAATTTGGTGCGCGAAAGTAGCTGGCGGGGTATCGTTGATGGGATGACTGGTGGTTATTTAGATGCAGCTCAAATGCCTTCAGGTATGCCAATGTGGTTAACACTGGGAGGACATAATAACCAACCTCTACCTGTTGTTACCGCCTTGACAATGACGCGCAACGGTAACGCCATCACTTTGGCAAAACGCTTTTATGATGAAGGCGTGCAGACTTTATCGGATTTCAAAAATTACTTACTACGTACCCGTAACCTAAGGCACACAATGGGGGTGGTACATCCCGCATCTATGCACAACTTGTTGTTGCGCTACTGGCTGGCTGCTGGCGGCATTGATCCAGACTTGGACGTGGATATAAAGACCATTCCCCCAGCGCAGATGGTCGCCGACCTGCAAAATAAGAGTATAGATGGTTACTCTATCGGTGAACCTTGGAACTACCGCGCCGCCGTGGAAGATGTCGGTTTTACCATCGCCACTGATTTAGAAGTTTGGTTGGATCACCCCGGTAAAGTTCTCGGTGTGCGGGAAGATTGGGCAGAAGCTTATCCTAACACCCACATTGCTTTAACCAAAGCTTTGTTAGAAGCTTGTTATTACTGTTCACAGCCAGAAAATGCTGAAGAAGTGCGGCGGATTTTGGCAAGTCGAGAATATGTCAGCACTGATTTAGAGTATATCCAACTTGAAGATCCTAATGGTGATAGTCCTGCAGTTCAGATCATCCCTTGCAGCAATACGCCCATCACCAATTTTATTCTGATTCTGCCATCAACCGTCCCAGCCGCACAGAACAACTTTGGATTATGAGTCAATTGGCGCGTTGGGGTGACACTCCTTTTCCCAGAAATTGGGTGGAGGTTGTCGAACGAGTATGTCGAGTGCGTGTATTTAGCACCGCAGCTCGCGAATTAGGTTTGGATATTAGCTATACTCGCCAACCCATCCAACTATTCGATGGTACGCCCTTTAATGCTGATGATCCAATGGCTTATCTCAACAGCTTGAAGATTAAACGCGATATCTCCATAGCCGAAGTCATCCTGGATGCGCCGAGGAAAACTGCAGCGTGAGTTAGTAATAGGGTGCGTTAGGGACGTTAGTCCTAACGCACCGAAAGTCCCTGGTGGTGCCGTACCCTCAGCAATAATACACCCTACGATAAGGCTTTTAGCTCCGATGACGAGGTTTTTTACTCCGACGACGAGGCTTTTAGCTCCGACGACGAGGCTTTTTGCTCCGATGACGAGGCTTTTTGCTCCGATGACGAGGCTTTTAGCTCCGATGACGAGGCTTTTTGCTCCGATGACGAGGCTTTTAGCTCCGATGACGAGGCTTTTTGCTCCGATGACGAGGCTTTTAGCTCCGATGACGAGGCTTTTTGCTCCGATGACGAGGCTTTTTGCTCCGACGACGAGGCTTTGAACTCCGACGATGAGGCTTTGAACTCCGACGACGAGCCTTTGAACATTAACCTGAAACGTTTTAATTATAAAACCGCCATGCAAAACCGCACACTGGGAAAACCATTAGCAACAAATACAATTACCAGCAGTCAGCCTTTTTTGGAGATTAAGGACGTTACCAAAGTCTACCCCACAAAGAAAGGGCCATACACTGTACTTGATGGTGTTAACCTGAATGTTAATGAAGGTGAATTTATTTGCTTCATCGGTCACTCTGGCTGTGGGAAATCGACGCTATTAAATATGGTATCCGGTTTTAACTTTCCCACTTCAGGACAAGTTTTGCTAGAAGGTAAACCCATCACCAAGCCAGGCCCAGATAGAATGGTAGTATTCCAAAACTATGCGCTGCTACCTTGGCGCACTGCTTTTGAAAATATCTACTTGGCTGTGAATGCGGTTTATCCACATAAAGCAGAAGCCGAGAAGCGGGCAATTGTCAGGGATAATTTAGCAATGGTGGGCTTGGGCGATGCGATGGAAAAGAAGCCCATGCAAATGTCTGGTGGTATGAGACAGCGGGTTTCCATCGCCCGTGCTTTGGCGATTCGTCCCAAGGTATTAATTTTAGACGAACCTTTTGGGGCGCTGGATGCAATTACCAAAGAAGAATTACAAGAAGAACTGCTGAAAATTTGGGGGGATAACCGCTGTACGGTGTTGATGATTACCCACGACATCGATGAGGCGCTGTTCTTAGCTGATAAATTGGTGATGATGACCAATGGCCCTCACGCTAAAATTGGCGAAGTTATGGAAATACCCTTTTCACGTCCACGCGATCGCGCCCGCATTATGGAAGATCCACAATATTATAAACTGCGTAATTATGCTCTAGACTTCCTCTTTAACCGCTTCGCTCACGATGATGTCGGTTAAATGTTTCCCTACGACGACTCAGGTTAGTAATCAGGTAAAAGCTAATAGGTGATAATATCAAATTTCACCTTTAACTTTTACCTGATTTTTTCTTTTCCCAATCCCCAATGCCCAATCCCTACATTTTGTTCGTACTAAAATACCAACAAAACATGCATTTTATAGGAATCCGGTTTGATTTTTGGAAAGATACGTAGATACGTAGGGTGCGTTATAGCATTTCCTAATCATATGAGGTACATGATAGCCCCCTCCTCGCTTGCGGGGAGGGGGTTGGGGGTGGGGTTCCTGTACGTCATAACAGCCGGAAATGCTGTATCGCCGAGAGTACGGCACCAAATCCTTGATGTGCGTTACGGATTTCATCCTAACGCACCCTACGATACTCTTCCCATCAGCCAAAACATGCATTCTATCAAAGGTAATTCCCATGAGTCCTCGCGCACTGCTATTAGTAAATCGTCATGCTCGCCAAGGAAAAAAGCGTCTTAGGGAAGCAATTGATTGCTTAGAGAAATTAGGTATTGAATTAATCGAAGAATCTACAGAAAACCCTAAACACCTTTCTGAAGTTATCCTGCACTATCAGCACCAAGTTGATTTAGTCATCATTGGCGGTGGCGATGGTACTCTCAATGCAGCAGTTGATGCTTTAGTTGCTACCCAGTTACCTTTGGGGATTTTACCATTGGGAACTGCTAACGATTTGGCAAGGACTTTAAGGATTCCTAACTCTTTACTCGAAGCTTGTAAAATTATTGCCAACGGAGAGCAAAGACGCATTGATTTAGGATGGGTAAACGGCAAATATTTTTTCAATGTTGCTAGTTTAGGACTAAGTGTAAAAATTACCCAGCGACTTACCAAAGAAGTGAAGCAACGTTGGGGAATATTCGCTTATTTAGCCTCTGCATTACAGGTGATTTGGAAAGCTAGACCTTTTAGTGCAGAAATTCGGGTGAATGGTAAATCAATGCGGGCACAAACAGTACAAATAGCCGTGGGAAATGGGCGCTATTATGGGGGTGGTATGGCAGTGGCTCATGATGCTACCATTGATGACCAAAGGCTGGATCTTTACAGTTTAGAAATTGAGCATTGGTGGGAAATAATACTTCTACTACCAGCGATCAGACAAGGAAGACACATATATTCACCGCAAGTGCGATCGCTTCATGGTCAAGAAATTCAAGTATATACCCGTAAACAGCGTCATATTAATACCGATGGTGAAATCACAACTTATACCCCAGCCCATTTCCGCGTTATTCCTCAAGCTGTAGCGGTTTTCGTCCCAGCATCTCCCTAAATTTAAATATTCACAACTCAATTTTTACCCACCATACATAACGCATAACTTAAATTATATCTGCACAGAAGAAAAATTTGCTTTTTTCGGGAATAGTTTCTACTAGAATTGTAGGCATAAGTAGAACGGCGTGAATAATTCAAGATTTGTAGTGGGGACTAAAGTCCTCTCTTAAGGGCTAGAGCCGCTTACTACAAGCCAATTCAATTAAATAAAACATTACTTAATGTAGTTTGCTTTTTTCTCACCGACTTACTTATTCACCTTGATTTACTCCAGTAAAACTAGGTATTGTGGGAAAACAGCATTAACTAACGCCAAATGCATTTAAGATTTTCTCAAGAAATTAAGTCACTTTTGCAACGCCTAGCCGAACAGCCACTGACTCTAGGCGATATTCTGGCAGAAACTTCCGAACGAGGTTTTAGCTTGGTGATTGCATTATTAGTCTTGCCATTTTTGTTTCCCATGCCGCCAGGATTAACTGGCCCTTTTGGTGCTGCGTGCTTATTGTTGTCAGTGCAGATGATTTTAGGGAGGCGCTCGCCTTGGCTACCCCAAAAGATTGCTAACTACAAATTTCCTCGCCGTTTTGCCGAAATAATTTTGCAAAACCTGCGTCGAGTCACCAGAATATTAGAAAAAATTGCCCGTCCCCGATGGGCTAAAATAGCAGATAATCCTTGGACTTGGCGATTGAATGGGTTGTGTATTTCTTGGTTAACAATATTACTAATTTCACCAATTCCCCTAACTAATCCCATCCCCACCGTAGGTATTTTACTGTTAGCAGTAGCCACCATTGAATCTGATGGGTTATTGATGTTCATTAGCTACATAGTCACTTTATTAATTACGTTATTATTTGCATTTATTGGCTATGGATTGTGGTTAGCTCCGGGTTTGTTGCCCAATATATTTAATTAAAATTTAATTAAATAATAAAAGCCCACAGTCTACCGCTGAGGGCTGCAATTGAATTAAGGTGCATCTACCATCTCTATATCCGTCTGATTTTTCTCTTGATCAGGAAAAATAGAGTAGTTTTTTGAAGTTTTAATTTTGAGAGTTGGCTTTTTTATCGGGTAGCGATCGCGATTAAAGTATATTATCCTTTCCCATTCGGACGCTGAATAATCGTTTCCACCACCCGGCGCTTCGCCTTCGGATCAATTCCCACCAAACGCAGGTACTCGCCGCTATATTCAACTAGACAAGATTCCAAGGCTGAGATAGCATCAGAATGAGCATCAATATGGGTATTCACGCAACTTTGCCAAGAACCAGTGCGAAAGCGCCGTTCATCCACATGTTCAATGCTGATTTTGTAACCCTGAGACAAAATTTGGCGGATTTGTTCTTGTGTTTCTAGGGACAAATGGGTATTAGATACTTCTTTTTTTGGGAATCCATTGCTTGACGGCTGACTAGTTGGCGTCACAGCAGGTGCTGGTGCAGATTGATAATTCCTACCGCGATTTAGTCGATTATATTCATCAACCAACTGGGAATTTTCCACCCGTTTTTGTTCACCAACCATCAAGTTACCAGATTCGATTAAATGAGACAGGCTGAAATCTGGTTTTTTAAATTCTGGGGGGCCTTCAACGCTATTCACCACACGCAAAGATATATTTTCAAAGCCTATTTGATGGATGAATTTACGGATTTGTTCGTCATAAATTCGAGAACGCAAAGCGCTAAAAAAGTCAATAGATTGATGAGGGAATGTATCAACTAACTGTTCAATTTCCCGCCGCGAAAGTCCATCAGGTTCAAAAATACCGCCGACAATTCCCACTTTATCATCTCGGTCAGGTTCCCAGTAAAATTTCTCCATCCGTCCATCCCGAATTAACGGCGCATAGAGAGTGGTAAAATCATTACCTGTGACAATAATTGGCACACGGCGTAAAGGTGTAGAATCATAACTACCGGGTAACTGCACATCTGTAGGATTATCAGCAATATTCATCAGTGTGGCATTTACCAACTGGGTATTTACAGTGTACTGAGTACCTTCATCAAAACGTCCTGCACCTGCATCTAAATCATTAATCATCAGCACACACATTTTACCGCGTACTTTGATTAATTCTGCTGTTTCACGATAGCGCAGGCGAATCAACCGCGCTGGATTTCCCGCATCTGGACTTTCTAATTCTCCGCCAGATATCAAAGTCACCTCGATACCCATTTTCTCGAAGACTAACTCACATTGAAAAGTCTTACCCTCACCTTTGCGCCCATGAATGCCTAAAATCAAGGGTAAGCGCACACCAGGAAGATTGAGGAAGTTTTTGGTGATATGAACCGCAAGTTTATCGAGAAAGCGCGGAGCGATGTAGTAACTCATAAAATTATTTTTACCTAGCACTGCTTAAAATCATGTTAAGATTTTTTGGTGCTTGCTGTTCATTTATCTTTTGGTAAATAAGGAACGCTACTTACCATAAACGTTGAATGGGATAGGCATCAAAAATCTGATCAGCACTAAGTACAGGTATATTTTCCACTATCGATTGTGCAATCAACATTCTGTCAAACGGGTCACGATGATGAAGGGGTAGTTGGGAAACAATATTAACATGAGTGAGTTTTATATCTAGAACCCTGAAGTCATTAATACTGAGTTGCTGTATGATAAATGTTTCAAATGGCAGATTAAAATTTAGTTTTCCTAATCCCTGTTTAATCCCCATTTCCCACAGACTAGCTATACTCAAAAAAATCTGATTATTTTCATCGTTAATCAATTCTAAAATCTGATTACTCAGTCGATTATTATCTGTGACATACCAAATAAAGGTATGGGTATCCATCAGTAAAATTATCACATATATTCCTCAAAATCTTGTAGAGGTGCATCAAAGTCATCAGCTATTGTAATTAAACCCTTTGCACTTCCAGGTTGACGACGGCGTTTAACTGGTAATACAGGAGTTAATTTTACAGCTTGTTGGTTATCTTTGATGATGATAATTTCCTCGCCACCAAGTGCTGCTTCAATCAAGTCAGTTAATTGTAAAGCTGCTGCCGCTAAAGTAATTTGCGTCATGATTTTTCCCTCTATATTTTCAAATTAGGTGTTGAGATTATTCTAATTTTACGGTTTAAGAATTCTTTGATAGCTGCTGCACAAATACTTGATGTTCTTGGGAGTTTAAACCATTTTGTAGCACTGCTAAAACTTGCGTCATTTCGCCTGTACGTAATGCCTGTACATCTAACCATAAACCGGGAAAAACGCGACTTTTTATCACTCCATCAGCATCCGGTTCTAATGACACATATTCGCCATTTTGTAAGCTAAACCAATCGAGTTTATTATCTAAACTTTGCCAGACAATATATTCTTTTACACCATTCCGACGGTAGACTTTTTTCTTATCATATAAATCATTTGCGGCGCTGCTGGCTGCAACTTCGGCAATTAATTCTGGTGCGCCTTCAATGTAATCATCACTACTGATACGTGCTTGTCCACCTAAACTTTGATCAATTAACAACACAACATCAGGTTGGGGTTCATTGTCAAAATCTAGACGGACTGTGGCGTTATCACCGATTCTGACACCTGGAGTCATGATCATATAAGTGCCAAAGACAACTATTAATAAACTATGAGGTTCAGCATGATGTTGAAAACGTAATGGTGATGCCACGTAGACGACTCCTTCTATAAGTTCTACTTTTTTAGTATCCGACATAGCGTGATAGCGGCGCTCAAATTCATGGCGGCTGAGTCTGTCCCCACTTTCTAACGGCGGAATTTTGGCGTCTTTGTTGAGGTTTTGTTCTACTGAGGCTGTCATTGGTTGGTTCCTCAAAGGAGTGTTACTGCATCTAGTATAGGCAATTCAATACTACGTAGGTTTTGCCCGAAAGCCCGCACCTACCCATCAGCATCCGGCTTTAATGGCACATATTCGCCATTTTGTAATATTAATCCCAGATATTCATATGGTGACAATGACTCTACTCTCTTGCTTGATAGGAATCAATTACTTGTTTTAGTCTATTGATATCCACTCCATTTAAACCATTGAGTTTTTCTCTGAAAGAAAACCAGTAAGGCTGTACAGTTCCAGTTATTTTTATAGATTTTGTGAACAAATCTATAAAGATCTCTTGACAACGATATGAGTCATATATTTGATTATTTGTACAAAAAGCTTCTAAAATGTACTTCCACTGTCCAGGTGTCAAGAAATCAACAACTGTAGATATTAGGTTAGCATTAGAGCTAGCGCTTGTAAAGGAGGCAGATTTCATAAACCTATCTACTATATTTGAAACATTTGTTTTAAGTAAAAAATTAATATGTTCATCAATTTGTAGCTCAGGGTAGTTTAATTTTATGTTCGAGAGCTTGTCAATCTCTTCAAAAGAACATTCTTTTATGAGTTTATTTATAGAAATATCTATTATATTATTTAATTGAATTACTTCTTTATCCTGGTCTTCTAATTCATCTTCATCCATAAAATATTCTTTAATTAAAAACAATTCATCCAACGAAGCTGTGCTAATCTTTTCTTTTAAAAAATTTTCAATCAATTGGTTGATCTTATCATTTTCAATTCTTTTTATAGCTAAAAGTATACGTTCTAACGAAGTTTCCTTTATTGTTTCCTTTAAATAAAACTCTATTTCTTCATTGAGTGCTTCATTGTCATCAGTAACTATTGTTATTAATTCATTAAAAGATGCTTGTGGAACAAATGTTTTTAAAAGAGGATTAATAATCTTTTGATTAAACAGCTTATTTTGACAAAGCTTTTTTAGGGATAGCAAATCCTTGAAAGGTATTTGAAGTTTACTAATCACTGCATCTGTCAGGAAATCTATACGAGATGCTTTTACTAATATGTTAATTTTTTCACTTGAAAAATTTTTAATATAACTTGATTTTTCTTCATATATATTCAGCCTTTCAATGAAGGTTCTTGCTTTGATCTGACATGGTTCACTGATACTTTCCCAAGCTGTTACATTGTCAAGGTAAATAATTACTTTATCCCAACTTGTATCAACTAATCTTAGAATAATACTAGATAATTGATCATTTAATATTTCTCCGGTTTCCTTAGAATACATTTTTGATACAGCATTAAGTGCGGAAAATTGGCGTTCTCTTTCATCTTCTGGTATTTCTTCATTTAAAAGGCTTTTAGTTAATCCGATAACAATATCTTTTATTAAGTTCTTACGCGCACGAGCCAGTGGTCCTTTATGAAGAGAACTCACTGCAGCTTCTATATCTTTAGGAAAATACTCAGATTTTATAGCTTGCCAAATTTGATTAAGAGCAGAACAAGATCTTGAACAGGTGGACGCTGTAAAAGATGCATTACTGCACTTCTCAAGTGATAGCGTGCAAGTTCTGCTGTAGCCTCAAATGGTTCTTCTAGAGATGTCATAGAGGGATGGGCGCATCGACTTCTATCTTCAAAAAGCCTTTTTACATCTGCTTGTTCTACAGGTGAAATAAGTTCAAATTTTTCTAGTGCCCATTTTGGAATATCAGACTCAAATTGCCATAGCTCCCCTAACTTTTGATTCTGAACTTATTTTTTCAAATTGTGTTAATAAATTAGATGCTTCACCATTTTCAAGTAGCTCTAATTCTCTCAATTTATGAAGAAAATCAAATACGACTGCATTCCATGTTGCAACTATGCAAGAGCGAAATGCTCCGGCTCGATAACAAGCGACAGCTTCCTGGATAAATTTTTTAGCTTGCTTATCCCGGCAACGTATTATCAATTCATCAAGGTCAATAAAAGTTTCATACATACAATTTGATGCCTATTTACAATAACTATCAATTCTATGAATGCTTCTATTAGCACTACAAGTCTTCCAAAGGCGTTCAGCCTTTAACTTTATCTTGCGAGTAAGCATACCTTCTGTTGCTCCGGCAATCCGCACCCTGTCTAAGCCGATAACACCATAGTATACATGAGTTTTTTAGTGAAGAGTTTATTTCTAACCGACAAGTGTTACGCGAACTGCTTGGGTAAATATTAACACTGAAGTTAGTCCTGCATGAAATAAGTCTGTAGCTAGAGTTTGGCGAGTGCGCGGTGATGGTGTGCTAAGTATTATGTTTGATTCTCTATCATCCACCTGACAATTGGATATTTTTTTATTTGAAGTTCCTAAGTACAGGATTGCACAAGTTCGTGACGAAATGAAAATAAAGTCTATCGTTCGTAGTTGCGCTTTAGCGCTAAAGTCAGTAGTGGCGTGACAAGCCTTAAATGGTGTAATAGATTTTCTTGTGGGGCGGGCATCTTGCCCGCCAATTTTGTATTATAAATATTCTTTCTTCAGCCTTATCGGATTAAATTTTTCACTCGCTTGGTAAAGTGTAACGAGAACGCAAACTGGCGCGAATTTGTGCCATTGCAGTCGGACCATCAACAACTTCACCTCGCTCAGACGCCTCCAATCCTATCCGCGCTGCTTCTTGAAGCTCTTTTAATCTTCCTTGATAAATATCTTCTTGCTGTTCTAAGAGTTTAACCCCAGCAAGGATAACTTCGAGAGCGTTCGCATATTTACCTTGGGTACTTGGCGTTGTACTATAGCCTCAACTTCAGGAGGCAAAACGACTTGCATAGCGTTTTGTGGCAGTAAGATTAATTATAATCTAGCCGATTATTAGGTCAAAGTCCCGCTAACTCTAATATTCACATCAGGGAAGGCGTGAATTAAATAAAATAGGAGAGGTAGATAATTCCACGTCTCCTATTTGTCATCAACAAATTAATTCCAGCGTGTCAGCTTTAGTATCTGCTGGGTTTGTGAACAATGAAGCTGAGAATTTGGCACTGCTTGATATTGTCAAAACCCACAACGCGGATGTAGTTGTTGGAAAACTGAGAACGACAAGCTTGAACTTCGTTTAATACTTCTTGAGTAGTTCTAGCATTGAACAAAGGTAGCTTCCACAGTGTCCAGTAAAATTCTGTTGGCTCAGAAATTTCGTTAAACTCGATCGCGGGAATGTAACCTTGATTCAAAATGTACTGGATCTGCTTGGCAATTTGAGCGTCAGACAGGGGTGGTAGATAGGAAAGGGTTTCGTAACGACGCTCTTTTGGTAAAGTTTGCATAGCTTTTGATAATGGGTGGCGATTTTTTACTACTACGTTGACAGACTAACTGGATAAGTTATCCAAATTCGGGTCTTTTGTTGGTTGCTGTTCTGGTGACAGACTGGGGTTTGATGTATCTATTTTGGTGATGCGTTCTAGATGCTGGCGACGCTGTTCCATATTGGCTTGCTGAATGCCGGTACAAACCATTTCGGGTAAAAATTCTGTAATTTCTGCCGCAATGTGTTCCCTAACAGTCATAATTCGCAATGCCAACTCTGGCTTTTGCCGCAACAGTTGCTCAATATATGCTTCTCCATCGTGGATTTTGTCGGCGGAAAAGTTATGTAGCCAAAGTTGTAATGGCGGATTTGTTTCACCTAGCTGTGCCAGTACTGTCCTCAGCGCCTGATAAGTCAAGTAGCGTTGGAGAGTCTTGGCTGTGTCCTTCGCAATTTGCTTCAGATTCATGCTTGACCCCAGCCCTCAAAAGTTATGAGTTATGAGTTATGAGTTATGAATTAATTTAACTCTTAACTCTTAACTCTTAACTCCTAAGTCGGTGATCAGACGGTATCCATGGCCTCAAACTCGAACTTGATTTCTTTCCAAAGTTCGCAAGCTGCAGCTAGTTCAGGAGACCACTTGGCTGCTTCACGGATGATGTCGTTACCTTCGCGAGCTAGGTTACGGCCTTCGTTACGGGCTTGAACAACTGCTTCCAAGGCGACGCGGTTAGCAGTAGCGCCAGGAGCGTTACCCCAGGGGTGACCGAGAGTACCACCACCAAATTGCAGTACGGAGTCATCACCAAAGATTTCTACCAGTGCGGGCATGTGCCATACGTGGATACCACCAGAAGCAACAGCCATTACACCAGGTAGAGAAGCCCAGTCTTGGGTAAAGTAAATACCACGTGACTTGTCTTGCTCAACGTAATTTTCACGCAACAGGTCAACGAAGCCCATTGTGATACCACGCTCACCTTCCAACTTACCAACTACGGTACCTGTGTGGATGTGGTCTCCACCAGACAAGCGCAGAGCTTTAGCCAATACACGGAAGTGGATACCGTGGTTTTTTTGACGGTCGATTACAGCGTGCATCGCCCGGTGAATGTGTAGCAGGATACCGTTGTCGCGGCACCAACGAGCCAAAGTGGTGTTGGCGGTGAAGCCTGCTGTCAGGTAGTCATGCATGATGATGGGCTGTTTGAGTTCTTTAGCGAACTCAGCCCGTTGCAACATTTGTTCGCAGGTAGGAGCGGTAACGTTTAGGTAGTGACCTTTGATTTCACCGGTTTCAGCTTGAGCTTTGTTGATAGCTTCTGAAACGAACAAGAAGCGATCGCGCCATCTTTGGAATGGTGCGGAGTTGATGTTTTCGTCGTCTTTGGTGAAGTCTAAACCACCGCGCAAGCACTCGTATACAGCGCGTCCGTAGTTCTTAGCGGATAGACCCAATTTGGGCTTAATTGTACAACCCAACAAAGGACGACCGTATTTGTTTAACTTGTCACGCTCAACTTGGATACCGTGGGGAGGACCTTGGAAGGTCTTGATGTAAGCTACAGGAAAGCGGATGTCTTCTAGACGCAGTGCCCGTAAGGCTTTGAACCCAAATACGTTACCGACAATTGAGGTCAATACGTTGGTTACAGAACCTTCTTCAAACAAGTCCAAAGGATAGGCAATGTAGGCAATGAATTGATTATCTTCACCAGGAACTGGTTCGATATCGTAACAACGACCTTTGTAGCGATCGAGGTCGGTTAACAAGTCTGTCCACACGGTTGTCCAAGTACCAGTCGAAGACTCAGCCGCTACTGCTGCAGCCGCTTCTTCAAAGGGAACACCAGGCTGGGGTGTAACACGGAATGCCGCGAGCAGATCCGTATCTTTTGGTGTGTAATCGGGTGTGTAATAAGTTAGTCTGTAATCTTGAACCCCGGCTTTATACCCAGTTTTTGCCTGAGTCTTCGTTTGAGCGTAAGACATAAATTCCCTTCCAACAAGTCACTCTGTATTATTTATCAAATCACATTAGGTGCTATTTTCCTCACCCCGTTCTTTCCCTCTATATAACGAGGCTAAGAACAGGAAACTTTTTCATGCGGGCTTACCTATGGCAGAGTTTAGCAGTTTTTCAACAGGGACAATTTGTGAAGTATCAGAGACATCCTCACTTATGTCCTTGCAGCGGTACACAACTTGTACTTCTACTTTTCTCTCGTCCCAGCAATCAAAATTCTTGTTATCTTTTCCTCTGTTCCATCTCAATCTTCTCAACGCCATCTAACCTCACCGCTTGGTGAGAATGGGTCATAACTCTCTGCCCCGTCAGATGATCTAGGGTTAGGACTAGCTGGCAAATCTCGTTGATTTCCTGGATTTACAGGGAATACACCAAGAGAAACTTTGACTGAAGCAAGTTTAGAGGATCTGTGAGGGAAAGACAAAAATTGCACACCACGTAATTTGTAACCTGTTTCACAATATATCAATAAATCGATAAGTTATACTTTGAATCTTTTTAACTTATTGATTTAAATTTGTTATTACATAAAGTTTTAAACATTTTGTTAAGAGTTGTTTACAAAGTTCAACAAAAGATTGTATGGGCATGGGGGCAGCCCTGCGTTCCTGTCGCCTTGCGTCGGAATTTTGTGGCGTTATGGGGCATTAATTATTCTCCCCATCCCCCCCTCTCCCCAGGGCTGTTTCATTCCCTAAAAGGCTTTAAAAATCAATGGTTCAGGAGTTGAAAATAAGCAAGGCATTCAATTGGCATTCAATCTTAGGCATCAAAATGGTCAACAATTCATGACTTTTGTCCGAATATTTATCGTCAATGGTATTGACAAAATACATATCTTGTCAAATGAAACAGCCCTGCCCCTCTCCCCGATTTGGCAAGCAGAGTTGAGAAATATTGGCGGTGACGATGGAAAAATCCCCATGAGGGGAACACTGAAATTACCTCCAACTGAATCAAGGAAATGTGAACATGGTATGGTTTGGCAAGCACACAAGTTTATTGATGACTTCTATCCTAGTGGGGTTGACATTTTTACCGAGTATTGCAACAGTTGCGATCGCTCAAACCAAAAGTAGTCCTGCACCACCATCCAAAAACCCTGACAAAAAGCCATCTGAGTTAACCCCCTCTTATCCAGCGGTTGCACCGCCGCCGCGAGTGGCTCCCTTGCCTAATCAACGACAACGGCAAGAGAGTACAATACCAACAGATTATCGTGTCAACAATTTGCTAGGAGATTTTACAGGTAATCTTTGGGTCGGTTCTTGGCGGGGACTATCGCACATTGACCCCAACACTGGCAAAATTTTAAGTCGGGTGAGTTTACCCAACACCGCCATTGGTGCTTTAGCCCAAGACAAAGTAGGACGCTTGTGGGTGGGAAATTATGAAGGATTAATGCGAGTAGATCCCCGCACTAGTGAAATCACAGCACAAAATTTATTTTTACCTTCCAAACGGGTATTATCGCTGTTGCTTGACAAACGCGGTTATTTATGGGCGGGAACCGATAATGGTTTAGCCCTGATTAGTCCTGACGAGGGCTTAATTATGACTACATTAAAAAATCTCCCTGGAGTCAGCGCCAACGCCATGACTTTAGATGCAGAAGGATATTTGTGGGTGGGTACTTTAGATGGTTTAATCAGAATTAATACCGCTAACGCTTTAATTGTGAAGCGAATCGCTGAATTACCAGGAACAACAGTGCAAGCCCTAGCTATTAGCCCAGAAGGCTTGATTTGGGCAGGAATGCCGAATAATTTACTGGTAATTAACCCAAAAACAGGTGCAGTGTTACGATCTGTTACCCGTCTGCGCGGACGTAATGTTACAGCAGTACGCTTTGCTAAAGATGGTAGTCTTTGGGTTGGGACTAACAATGGTTTGTTACGATTAAATCCAAGCACAGGAGCTGTATTAGACGAAGTTGCAGGACTTCCTTCTAGTCGCGTTCTCACCCTAGCCCCAGATATCGGTAATAAATTATGGATTGGTACTAGTGAAGGTCTAGCTTGGTTAATGCCTAAAATAGGTAGCGCTAAACCCCATTTGGCTTTTAGTCGCGCTGTGAAGTAGAGACTAAGGACTGGGGCGATTGGGAGATGAGGGAGATGAGGAAGTAATTTTCTCCATGCCCAATGCCCCATGCCCAATGCCCCATGCCCCATCCCCTAAACACCTCACTCTGAAAAAATGGCTGTTACTACTAAGCAATTAATTCAATGGAAACAACAGGGGCGTTCAATTGTGGCGTTGACCGCGTGGGATTATGCGATCGCCCAACTCTTGGACGCAGCTGGGGTAGACTTAATCCTGGTGGGAGACTCTATGGCAGTAGTTCTGGGGTATAAAACAACGCTACCAATTTCTCTTGATGAAATGTTGTACCACGCGAAATCAGTGGTTCGTGGTGTAGAACGCGCATTAATCGTCGTAGATTTACCATTTTTGACGTATCAAGAAAGCATTCAACAAGCAATGCAATCGGCTGGGCGAGTGTTGAAGGAAACAGGGGCGCAAGCTGTTAAACTAGAGGGTGGCTATCCCGCAATGGTAGAAACCATTGGGCGTTTAGTGCAAGCGGGAATTCCGGTGATGGGTCATGTTGGTTTGACGCCGCAATCAGTCCATCAATTGGGTTTGCGACAACAGGGAAAAACTCAAGAAGAGGGAGAGCGGATTTTACAAGAGGCAATCGCTCTGGAACAAGCGGGTGTATTTTCTCTAGTGTTAGAGCATATCCCCGCAGATTTGGCAAAGCAGATTACACAAAAGTTGAGTATTCCTACTATTGGTATTGGTGCAGGTTCTGACTGTGATGGACAGGTATTAGTTACTTCTGATGTGTTGGGACTTTCAGAAAAGCAGCCACCATTTGCCAAAGTTTATACAAACCTGCGCGAGACAATTACCAAAGCCGTACAAGATTACGCTGCAGATGTGCGCGATCGCCAGTTTCCCTAGGATTGGGGAAAAGTGTCAATCGTTAATTTCTAATAAACCGGGGGGTGGTGCAATTTCAATGCGTCGTGACTCTAAGTCTACCACAGGTGCGATCGCTTCTACAAAGGGAATCAAAACAGTCTTTTGTTTTTTGTTTCCTACAAATGTAGGGTCTAATTTGACTTCCAATAAATCATTGCCAGCGGGTATTATATCAACTACTGTACCCAAAAGTTCGCCAGATGCTTGTAAATAGACG
>CAVYXS010000050.1:0-3715 GCA_963772205.1 uncultured cyanobacterium | reverse complement strand
TTTTTTGCGAGATAAGATTCATAGATTTTCTTAGCTTTAAGCCAATCATTAAGACTCTTTGATGAAAATCGCAACTCGGAAGCAATTTTCAAATCAGTATCTAAGCCTTCAGTAATTTTATTTACTATCTCTTCGGGTTTTTCTTCAGTGCAGCTAGTAGTCATTATAGTTAAAGTAAATACTATGAGAGTTGATACTAATGGCTTAGTTATCATTTTTATCATCTGGTTTACACCCACTAGGACACATATCATCACAATAAACATTGTCGCAGTTTCGACACTTTTCAGAGCAATAGCATCCAGTAATCAGTATACTTAGAGTGAATACTAAGAATGTAGAGACTAATTGCTTACTTATCATTTTTCAGGCTCTTAACTAATTTTGGTTACAGGAGTTATAGGAGCTTTTGTTTACACAGTTACGAAAATTATCAATTATCCATAGAATTTGATATTACTTCGCAAACCAACGAGTTAAAGATTCTTTGCGTTGTTGATTTCTTTCTCCTGCGGTCATTTCAAAAGAACTTTGTTTTTTAAATGTTTGTGGGTTATACATTCCTGTTTCCCAGTTGCCATACATAGGATTAGGTATTGCAATATAAGCAGGTTTAACTATTCCTTTGGTGATATTAAACATCCCATAAAAATTACGATTTTGGTCTACATGACTACGGCGTTGTTGGTTAGTTTTACCTGCTGTTTCATCAAAATCATTGAGGTTATCCCCAATTAAGGCAATTACTGTATATCTTTTCCCATCAGCACTGCCATTTTTAACAGCGTCTACTCGCCATTGTTTAGAGGTATTGTCTTTACCGTCAATTATTTTGGTGAACTCTCCTTTTAGCAATACTGTTTGTTCATTTACTCCTGTAAATCCTACTGCTTTTAAATTGTTGATAGTAGCTATTTCTAAATCGTTATTTTTACCATTCTTGGTGCTGGTTCTATCTCGATTAGAAATAAAGAATACCTTACCCCCATTTTTATTGACATAATTAACAAACTCAACTGCTCCCGGTACAGCCTTAGCTTTTTCTGCTTTAATCCATTGATTCCATGTACTAAGTTCAAAACCGTTATTACTATCTAATAATCCTGCTTGATAGGGGCTATTATCAAGAACTGTCTCGTCAATATCAACAATGATGGCTGGGCGAGTAATTTTTTTTGATTTAGCTTGATCAAAAGTCAATTTAGCTATATTGAATGCCTGATAAGCTAAAGCCCTGTATTCTCCAGACTGTTGCACCCAACTAACAGCTAACATTCCTTGTTCATTTAGCTGTTTACCAGTGGTAGTCTGTTGCTGTGTATCTTGCTGTAATTGTGATATTAGTAGCACTGGTGCTAAGGCGGTAATTGCAAAATATTGATAAGGTAGTTTAGACATTGGCAGTTACAGGGTTTTTAAGTTAGCTTTTTTTGGCGGCTCTTTTCTGCGATCGCCAGTCCCAAGGTGCAGTAAATTGTGAATCCCCCCAAATATTTAACTGTTGTTGTTTGGCTTCAGCTTCAGCCTGTTCCACAATACCAGCACTAGCACAGTTTTTTAGGTATTGACGATAAACCATCGCTAACCCTTCTTTCACTAATATCTGCTGTATGAAGGTATCATCTGGTAAGCGTACCTCAGCAACTTTGCGCCCATAGCGGTCAGTATCTACGATATTTAGTTTGACCGACTCACCAACTTTGATGATAGATTCTAGCCGTTCTTTGGCTTTATTACCCCAGATAAACTGATTTTTATCAGCAGGATCATTACTGTTTCTTTCTGTATCAGAATGAGGTACTTCTGCGGTATCAATACAAGCAAATCTCACTCTGATTTCTTGATTAGATGCATCAGTGACAGTTATTGTATCGCCGTCATCAACTTGCTTAACTTGATAATTTGACTGAGTAGAAGAGTTAGGTATATCTTCTAATACAGTTAATTGATTAGGCTCTGCAATCTTTATTTCAAACATTTCTCCTTGTGCTTTTTGGGGTGCAACATTTATGACTTTGACTTCTTTACCTTGTAAAGCAATTGGATTAGAAGCACCGGGAACTTGATCAAGAATTTTTCGAGGTACAATTATTTGGTAAACTGTATTATCTTTTCCTGACAACTTGAAAGTTTCAATTTCATTAGCTTGGCGACTCCAACCATTAATTCGCCCTAATATTTCTGATGGACGATATGGGGGACTATCGCCACAGTAAAAATTGACTGGATTTTGTTGGAAATTTGCACATTTTAAAATTTCTTCCGTTCTCTGAGAAATTTTTATTAATTGTGAATAATCATATTCTTTCCCACCACCATAGTTAGCTTGTTTTTTAATATTTTCTGGTGCATTTAACAAAACTTGTGTAATTATCTGACGGTCAGATTCAGAAAGTTTAGGTGATAAATAAACATTAGAACCAGGAATTTCTTTGCTTAAGTGAATGATTTTTAAATCTTTGTCATTGGCAACTGCCTCATAAGCAGCAGCGCCTACATCAGCTTTTCCAGTTTTCACTAAGTCTTTAATATCTTTTCCTCGATGCCCCATATCTACCCTGAGACTTTTACCAAATAAGTCATAAGCAGGTACATAAAAACTAGATGCTGAATTGAAATCTCCCAGAGCAATAGTATTCGTGGATTTTAAATCATTGATAGATTGAATAGCACTGGTAGATTTTGTGAATAACGTAGCTTGGTAATATGGGGGATTATTTGGAAACATTCTTGCTGCAAAATGATAATCGTTATTTTTAGCAGCTAGAGAAAGTATTGGTGATAAAGTAAAGGCAATATCCCATTCTTTATTTATAATTCTTTTTCTGACTTCTTCATAAGAAATTGATTCATCACCATCAAGGACTATTTGAACTTTATTACCAAACTGAGAACGCAAGTAAGTAGTTAATTCTTGATAGTAACTGGGCTTACTCAAAATTCCTATAGTTAAAGAACTTGTTTGTAACTTTGGCTTAGTGTGTGTTGGCTGATCAGGAACAAGATATTTAAAAGAAGTATAAGCTACTGCACTTATACATGAGAGGCTGAAAACAGATGCTATGACAAGTTTTGCTATTCTGTTATCTTTTGATTTTGGTTTAGACATAAAATAATAAAGTTTGAGGTATGTTAACAATGGATTAGGCTGTAATTAACTGTGCAATTTGCTGATAATTCATCCGGCTTGAGTTTCGAGACTGAGCGCTGCTGTCAAGTTCTATAATCGTTGACAGCAAGTTATTTAGAGTAGTGACTCGATAAAAACTACCTATATTAGACTCAATACTAGGTGTAATTATTGCTTCAGATGGAAATACAACAATGCCATATATAGTTGTTCGATGCCGATTTCTTCTAGTACGAGCCAAAATAGCATTTGTGTAAGTGTTAACCTGTTGATAAGGATTTATACCCCAACAAGCCTTAACCCAGATATTATTAGTTTCTGTCCTACAAATCCAGTTTGTATTGCGTGGATGACCAACTGGCTCAATTATGCCTTTATAATCTTTAGCTTCCAAAACAAAAATATTGTTATTAGTAATTATTAATAAATCAATAAATTTACTTCTATCTCCTCCAGTTCCTGCATCAAATAAGGTATATATTTTTTTGTTATCTAAGCCATCTTCTAGCTGAGATAAAATGATTTTTTCAAAATCATTGAGTGGGCGATTACCCGTTTCTTCCTTAAGTAATTCAGCAATTGGTG
>CAVYXS010000049.1:0-4244 GCA_963772205.1 uncultured cyanobacterium | reverse complement strand
TAAAGCAAGTTAGCGTTACAAAAAAGGCTGATGGCTGGTACATGCAGATGGTATTGTCAGATGTAACCATCCCAAATCAAACGATCAAGCTTATCCCCAATTGGGACAACTCAATGGGGATTAATGCTGTGTTGCAAGGCGATGATTATCTTGCAACATCAGTTGGTGAAAAGCTCCCATCTTTAAAGCCATTACGCAAGAATCAAGACAAGCTAGATCGTATTTCTGTTAAACGAAATAGACGTAAGCGGGGATCTAAATCTCGGCGTAAGTTGGCAAAACGGGAAGCTAAACAGCATCAAAAAATTGCCAGAAGTCGCAAAGATTTCCAGTACAAAACTGCTCACAAGCTTGTCAGAACTGGAAAGAAGTTTTTCTTCTACGAGGATTTGAACCTTAAAGGGCTAACCCGACGCAATAAAACCAAACAGGATGAGAATGGAAGCTATCTTCCCAATAGACAGTCCGCTAAGTCAGGACTGAATAAGTCGTGGGCTGATGGTGCTTTTGGACAATTCTTTGAAATTCTGGAGTGCATAGCCGAAAAAGCTGGTGCTGTAGCAATTTCACAGAAGCCACAATATACTTCAATGATTCTCAGTTACCGCAATGAAATTATTTTTACGGATTGCAGTATCAGAGAATATTGGGATGAGCAAAATACTTTGATGGTTGACCGCGATATTAACGCCGCTGTCAACTTGAAAAGACTGGGGTTGGGCATTTTCCCCAGTATAAAACGCCGTAGTGGGAAACTAGACATAGTTGGAACTATGGACGATAGTACCACGAAGGAAATCCTTCATACCCTTCATCGGGCTGTTGGAAGCCTACACTGTAACCGTCTCGGTTCAGTGTAGGAGATGTCACGAACAATTATGTCTAAATTTCAATTCCCCCTGGAACCACTCTCTAAGCTTGAACAACCTCTGAAGATCAGATTCTAGTAGTTCACCAAAGGAACAATACTTGGTTTGTAGTTAGGACTTTAGTCCTAAAAAAGCGATAAATCGCTTACTACATACTAAGTACAGCTTTGCATAAAAAATGATTTATTTAGCCTGATTAGGCACAGAGATAAGCTGATGTGCAGCTAAATTGTATAACACGAAAACGCAAAATTATTGTAGTGCGGGCATCTTGCCCGCGTCCAATATACAAATTAAATACGCAACAGCTTAAGAGATTAAAAAGGGATTTTTTTGAGCAAAATTTTTACCCACCTTGAAAAGGCTAGTCCTCAGATCGTCTTGAGCAAGAATTTTTTACCTTGGCAAGTAAATTGGCAAAATGTATGCTATAGTATTTATATAGGGAATCAAAAGAGCAAAAGCAAAAAGGTCTTCAATGGGAATTAGGTAGAAACCAAGACCAAAAACTCTGCTTCTGTTTGACGAAATCCTATTAAATCCACTGTAGCTTTTTGTAACTCATAGATTGGGATGCACCTGTATAACCCCAAAACAAGATAGTATAATACTCCCTTGATATGTGAAGCTTTAGCGGATAGGGACATAGTATTTATGAATCTTGTTGTTTGGGAAAATGGATTCTGAGGCCAGGATCGCAAACCAACGAAAAAGAGGAAACTTATCAAATTAATTGCAGTTGGAACAACCATTGTCAATAGCGAACTAACTTATGACACATGTTCGTCTTGCTATGGTAAAGAAGCAAAATCCCATCCCTGGGTGAACCAATTGTTTGATGAACTGATGATCTGATTCCACAATATTCTGGAGGTATTGCGGCGTTATAGATCGGTAGCAGTTCTAGCGTTCTGGGGAGACATAGGACTGCTTGCGGTTCATCAATCATCTTCGGTTCTTTAACATGACAATTAACATTAATAACTAGTGGCTTATCTCATTACTTTTAATCACTTCGTAGTCAGCACTTCAGTGCTTCAAAATTCAGGACCAATATTGTTTCACTTTAATTATGATACAAATACGTTGGTAGGGGCACGGCAATGCCGTACCCTTACGCGCAATCTATATATATCAGCGTTTTGGTGAAATGGTATAAAGTCATCTCTGCGGGACGCTACGCGTAAGCGGAGCTATGCCGTAGGCTTTACCCAGAGAACATGAGTACGTGTCGTAGACAGACGCGCAGCGTAGCAAGCTTTAGAGGAGGAGTAGACTACGACAAGATAATTAAAGACTTTTTCAGATATTTAATTGAATTTGGTAGAGTGGTAGTATTGATAATTTTTACCTACCACCTTTTTGTTTTATTGATTGATATATCGGCTAAATTTATTCAATTCAAGTCCCGATACACCAACCCAATTATTGTTCATCACGAGAATATGCCAAATTATTGTTTTCTTGTAACAGAGCTTTACGTAAGAGAGGTGGCGCATCGCCATTGAGACTTTTAACTAACATATTCAAAATATCGGGTACTCTATCATATTCTTGCGCTCTGACAAGAGTTACACCCTGCTTCATCAATTTGTTTCCTGCTGGTTTACTAATAGCTTGAACATATACAATTTTGCAGTCAAGCACTGCTGCCATTTTTGGTGTAATATCATCTTCATGAGCAGCTTCTTCTAAGTTATCTTCAAAACTTAAAGTCTCAACAAAATTAAATCCATCCTTCGATACTTCATACACATCAATCTCTTTTGCTACGCCAAAGTTAGTGTCAATATGGGTACCGTCGCTTGTTGTAAAGGCTACTTTCATTTATTTACTCCATCAAGAAAAGTAATTGTTGTTTGTACTTTGTCATTTGTCACCAACCAAGAGTAATCTCTACTTCATTTACCTGAAAAACGCTATATCTTGCGCCAATTTTTGAAGATCTATTTTCTCACTCATTTACAGCATCAAGAGAAAAGATAGGGGAGTAAGCAACTAACAGGATTAACCATAATCAACCTATATGAGGGCGTTATAGATATTATTGACTTTACATCCCCTATCGGAAATCCAACTCGCGGGAAAATATACTTTTCCCTGGTTAGATACACCCATACTTGGAAACTTTTATGTCCTACGAAAAGTTATAAAACTAATCGTCCTATTCCTAATAGCTATGCGGAAAGGAAGGAAATGCCGATGACAAAATTTTTATCATCATGCATAAAAAAGGTACTAGATACTAGTTGTGTAATTAATTATGATGGTTTCGTAGTCAGCACTTTAGTGCGTAAAAATCCACCAACTTTAGTCATGACTACGAGCCTATTATCCCCTCAAAATTAATGATGCGAACTACTAGGTATTGATATTTTTACTCAGAACTCAGCACATTCAAGCTAGAGGACAGAGGAGCGGATGGGGTAATAAAACAGCGAGTTTGCAGAACAGGAGGTTTTTTCTTGTCTAGAAGACCTGTTAATGCTTTCACTATTTTTATTTCCTCTAAGGTAAGCATAGCATACATATTGCAAAATTACTTGCCAATTTTCATTTTTCTCGCCAAATCATTAGGGGTTTTGCAAAAACACTAACGGAACTTAAACTTTTTAGAGAAAGAAACAAGCCTCAAACCCTTACATAGCAAGGAAAATATCCCAAATGCCCAAAAAATGTTTAGACCCCAGATATATCAACAAACCAACGAAAATGAAGTCAAACTGTATCTGGATATACATTTTAGGCTATTTTATCAATATTTTCTATCGAAGTTTCACTAATCGCAGTTGGATATTTTTGCAAGTTGATCTAACATAATGCTAAAATAATTGCATAGCTGATATGCTTTGCCTGTACATGACCGATGATGACGCTTTAGCTCCTAGGAGGCGCACTATAGCGAAGCCACCTCAATAGACTTACAGCAGATTGCAACTTGGTGAGGTACAGATTATTGTAAGGGCACGGCAATGCCGTGCCCCTACCTGTGTACTTCATTTACCTGAAAAACGCTGTATAAGTACAACCACTGGATTTATACAAATTACTAATTCTCCAAAAAATCTAAAAATTAGTTCTCAAAATATACTTCAAGGGTTAGTCGCACAAGTTATTCGTACAGAAATAAGTAGTCAGGTAACTATAAAAGTTATTCAGGAAGTAGAACTAACTTCGATTATTCCTACTGTCTCTGCAGATGAAATGGAATTTAATTATTAATAGGTTAATTTGAGGAACGTAGACGAAGGTTTTTGATTTTAACTGAAACCTAAAAGAAGCGCGTGAATCTTAGCTATACAGAACTGTCTACCTAAATTTATAAAGTAGCTGGGGTTGATATATTTATTTTCAATTTCGTTATTAAATTTACTA
>CAVYXS010000048.1:0-22855 GCA_963772205.1 uncultured cyanobacterium | reverse complement strand
ACCTTCAAAACCCATGTAAGGTCCATTGTGGTAGCCATGACCGTTAACATAAGGTAGAGTGCAACTTCTTCACCAATGCACCCACACGTGGCCCTGTCAATACCAAATCTGGTTTGACCATTTCTAAGACTTCAAAGAATTCTAGTTCATTACCATCATCAATATAGACTGTGCCTTCTTGACCTCTGGCAATCACCTTTTCAAAGTCTTCTTGGTGTCCAAACTTCGAGGACATGGCTACGACTTGCATCCCTAAATCATCTTCTAACGCCTTTGTCCAGTGCCACAATCTCGGTCCACCTGTCCAAATACAGACTTTTTTGCCTGTAAGTCGTTTTTTATACCACTCCATTTTCGATTCATATTGGGCGACTTCTTCGGCAATCAAGGCTTCGGCTCTGTCTTCAATGCCAAAGAATGTGCCGATTTTCCGTAATGCTTCTTTGCAATAGTCGAAGCCCCATGTATCTACGTCCAAACGAGGAATGCCATATCTTTTCTTCAATTCATTGGCAATATAACCGGCAGAACGGGCACAGTTGGTGACGTTCAACTGCGCTCTGTGCATTCCTCTCAATGAATCATATGTACCGTTGCCTGTAAAATGGGCAATGATTTGGATGCCCATTTTTTCCATGTACTTTTCCAGGACAAAGGTATCACCTTGGATGTTGTAGTCCCCAATGACGTTGATTGTGTAGGGAGAGGTGATTTCTGGTTCGACTGTGCCGACTTTTTCGTTCACCCAACCAATGTTGAGTACGTGGTGTCCTTTTGATTGACTCACGCCTGCAAATCCGGGACATTCGACGCAGAATATGTCTACATCTCCTAGTTCTTTTTCGGCGGTTTTGACGACGGCTCTGATGTCATCTCCAATCAGTGCAGTGGCGCAGGTGGTGTAGACTATCATCCGTTTGATGTCGGGAAATTCCTTAAAGGCTTCTCTGATGGATTTGGCTAGTTGCTTTTCGCCACCAAAGACGACGTGTTGCTCTTTCATGTCTGATGACCAGACATATTTGAGTTGGAAGTTACCGTTATCACTAGGATAGCGTTTGGTATGCCAGGTGTCGTAGGCGCAACCAATTGGTCCATGAATCATTTGGATGGTGTCTTTGAGAACACCACCAATTACTAGTTTGGCTCCGCAGTAACTGCATCCTCGCTCTGATAATGAGCCGGGTATGGTTTCGATGTTTGATAGTGGGAGGAATTGGGTTGTGTCTTCTCCTTTTTCTTTGATATAAACGTGCTTTTCCCGTTCGGGAATTGTTTCGTCGCACTTCAATAATTTCAGCGCCATTGCTCTTTTCTCCTTAGGTCATACCTTGAGAATCAGAAAGATTTTTTTACTTCTGTTCTTTCAGAAGAAATCCTCTTCTTTCTTTTATCTTCTAAGATATTAATATTTTTGTCAATTATTAAACCGTTGTTTAAGCAACAAAAATAAAAATATTTTTATCAACTTACATCACTAAATTAAAGTTATTTATATAGACAGTTCTGTATAGATTTTAAATCAAATATCTGGCTTTAAATATATCTAATTAATTACACTATTTCATGATTTTTGAAATAAATTACCTAAGCTTTATTGTTAAGCTAATCTAGCTTCAATGAAATCAAATATTTATCTTAGTATTTAGCTCAATATTTAAGCAAGATAATTTATCAGTGGTCTATTTTAATCTAGTATTCTCAATAAAATAGGACTTACGCAGGTGTCACACTCAATATATCTTGTAGGGTGCGTCAGATTTGAGTTTTTCGTGATGAACCAGAGATTTTTGGCATCTGACGCACCCTACGAATGTGCTAGTTGCGTAAGTCCTGTAAAAAATAACCCTTCTATTAAGGAAGCTATGCACAGTGTTTTTGCACAAGAAGGGGTTAAATACTGCTGATAGCGTTTCTCGCCAAGCGTGAGGTACACCCGTAGGGGCACGGCAGTGCCGTGCCCTTACACCGCGTGATACAATTTCGTACCTCATCTGAATGTGTTGTGCTATAATGACAATCAATTTTACTACAATAAAGGAGTCTCGAATTGGTATTTGGCTAGGATATTTTGTCCATCTGGTGAGAGGATGTACATAGCCAGCATAACCACAGCACTACGAGAGTTATTAATCAAAGTCATACCATAATTGGCTTGAACAGCTAAATTTTCTGGTAATTCTAATATTTGTAAATTTGGCGCGGCTAAAAGTGCTAATCGAGCATCGGTGCGATAGGTTAAACAGATATCTAATTGTTGTGTTTCTAGCATGAAGTAAGCAAACTTATTCATACCATCAGAAAGAGGATAATTGTATTCACCTACTAAATCTACAACCTTAG
Source organism: uncultured cyanobacterium (assembly GCA_963772205.1). GTDB lineage: Bacteria > Cyanobacteriota > Cyanobacteriia > Cyanobacteriales > Nostocaceae > Gloeotrichia. Next base: position 20,512 of record CAVYXS010000048.1, on the reverse strand, counting down.
TATTTAACCCTGTTGTCTATTACACCAAGTCGATTGATGAACTGCAAGCAGACGTAGCTATCCCCATAACTCCGAATCTGCTACCGATCAACATCTGCCACAATACCTCCAGAATCATTGTGGAGCCAGATCATCAGTTCATCAAACGAATGGCTAACCTCACAAAACATGCGCTTTTTACCAAAGCCAGATATACGTGAAGAGTCCAGTGTTTAACCCAGAATCCGTCTTTTGTGCTTTACGCTTTTGATTCCCTATATGTAAAGCATATCATGCATCTTGCAATTTTACTTGCGAAGATCAATTTGGAAAGCGAAAAATTTCAGGGACAGTCGTTATGACGATTTTTACCAACTTGGCTGGTAGAAATGACTCAAGCGATACAATTTGGAATTTCCCCTTAGCACGTTAAGTACACAATACCCGACAGTTAGGACTTGCGATCGCTACTCTTATATCGTGTCCGGTTAAAGACTTATCATGAAGACGGCAGGGGGGCAGGGGGCACTTAGCTGGGGGAAAGAGAGTTTCCCAGTTTTTGCACAGATGCGGGAATTATAACTAATTAGGTGGACATGATATTACAGCGATTTTCAGGTAAATGAACCACATTTTTATATCTCACGCATACTGCAGAGCAGAACCCGCAGGGTAGGCGCAAACGCGAGTGCGTCTGTCTCCGACACGCTCGCGCGTTCGTAGAGAAGGAACAAAGAAATACAGATATCAGCTTGTGGTCGGGGGTGCTACAGGATTAGCCTCTGTCGTTTATACCTTCGTTCGCATTTCCGGATTTTTATCTGAACCAAAACTCATTGATGATGCTCAACAAATAGCCTCTTGGCTGAAAGTAGACGCAATTGCTGCTGACGAAGAACCAGGTATTTTAAAGGGTGCGGCTGGAACGATTCTCAGTTTATTGGCTTTATATAAAGTTACGCAAGCATCTGACACTTTAGAGCAAGCGATCGCCTGGGGTAATTATCTCTTAGATCAGCGCGTTACCACAGATACAAGTTGTAAAATCTGGAAAAATACTGAAGGAGAAGATTTAACAGGATTTTCTCAGGGGATAGCTGGCATTGCCTACGCCTTGCTACAGTTGTATGCAATAATTGAAGACTCAGCTTTTCTGTCAGCAGCCAAAGAAGCGATCTCTTACGAACAAAGTTGCTCCCTTACAGCAGACAATTCTATCGACAATAGTGAACCTACTGCCCTGTTTTCAAGTCTTCTAGGCTTTTCAGCTTACGGAATAAAGTAAGAAGTGTTGTCCCATCTGCCACCCAAACTTGCTCAAAATTCCGCCGAGCAAACTTAATACTATCTGGTAGTGGGCGTTGAGTACGTTGCTGCCAATTGTATTGTAATTGAGGTAGTAAATCTTTAAAGACTCGTTCAAATAATTCAGATGGAAAAACTAAAAATCTTTCGGCGAGTGATTGTTGAGCAATTTTAGTGGCACAACATCACAACAAATCTTCTCGTGCTAACAAGCGAGTTAATTCTTGTACGCTTGGAACCTGTCTCCATAACAGTGTTAATACTGCTGCCACCATCAGGGATAAATTAATGATACGGTCTCGTAATCCTAATTGCTTATAATATTTTTGTTGAGCAGAAATAGCCGGAGTTAATAAAGCCTGTAAATGTTGAGCAATTACTTCGTTATTGATGGTAGGAGTATTGTGTCGCTTGATATGGTCGGGATTACGCTTTGTTTTTTTAGACATCGTGGTGAGCCAAAATTGTCATCACTTAGTTTGACATCTTTGTGCGACCCAACAATAACCGATTTCTCCTGAAATCCTTCTATTTAAGATTGGCGATAGCCCTACAAAATTGGATTTTCTCCTCACTATTAATAATGATAATCAAATTGAAGGGAGGAACAGCCAAGCTCGGCTGTTCCTCCCCCTCCTCTAAACGATTATCATTATCATTATTTTTTCTCAGCCCTTAGAGGTATTGACAAAATGCATAAATTTTTAACCTATCACAGATGGGGTTGGAGTAGTCCCACATATCTGATACCCATGACAAAAAAGGCGATCGCTAAACTCAGAATAATTACTTTACAAAAATCCCGCCAAATGTTATGTAAACCACTTGAAACAAAAATTCTCGCCCTAGATAAATTTTTTTGTCCTGCACTTAACTGATTAATCTGGAGTTCTTGTTCTTGTCTTACCCTGAGTTACTGTAAAATTATTTGTGGTTGTAGAGGTCGCTCTTGGGGCGATGATGTGATCAAATCATCGATTAGATTTGCCAAATCAGGAGAAATCTGAGGTGCTTTATCTCGCCAAACTAACCGATCAGTTTGAGGATTTTTCGGTAATTCATTAGGGTGTATACCTGTCAATAAATTCACAAAAGTACGCCCTAAAGCGAAATAATCTGATTGATAACCAGCTTCACCTTTAATTTGCTCTGGTGCTGTATATCCAGGAGAATAAATCCTGGTAATGTCACCTCCTTGTAGTTTTTCGACATAAGTCATAGTCATCTGTCTCGCCGTGCCAAAATCAATCAACACCAGTTTTCCGTCGGGACGAACCATGATATTGGATGGCTTAATATTTTGATGTAAAATTTTTTCTCTATGCAATGCTTGTAATAAATTGACAAGTTATAATAACCAATCAATTGCTAATTGTTCTGAGAATGTTCCCTTCTCTTCTAACCAATAAGCTAGATTTTGTCCAGGAATTTTCTCCATTACCAAACAATGCAATTTTTCCCAGCTGTCTTTAGGAGAAAAACAAAAGTAAGTATCGATTTGAGGAACTCCTAAATGCTTCAACTGCTTAAGAATTCTGGCTTCTTGCTCAAAAAATTCAATCAGCCGCCGCCGACGGCTTGTCAAAACTTTTAAAACCTTTGTTGTGCCTAAGTTATCTATTTCAAAAATTTCTGTATGATGATTTTGATCTAATTCTCTTAAGGGCTTAATTACACGATAGCGCTCGTTAATAATCAAACTAGAGCCACAGTTCTGGCAAAACTCTTGATCGTCGGGGTTTTGGCGATGAAGACACCAGGGGTTGATACAGTAGCTCATGTTTCAATCTTTGAGATTTGGCAAAAGGGATTAACTGTTATCGATAGTTGAGGTCGCTAATATCTAATTTTAGCTCTAAAAGCAAGCTTTCAATATTGCTTTTAGCGTATCCGACGACTAAGGAAGTTTTTCCTTGCAATAAGGAGAGAATTTTGGTTAACTGTGCGGAAATTAGAGTTTCATCTTTTAAGATTTTACATAGTTGGTTTTTGATTGGTTTAAGTATTAAGCGCACTTGCATCTCTTGAGTAACTTCATTCTCTTGTGTCTTTTTCACCAAGACGAGAGTTCTCAAAAGTTCAATTTGCTCAATTTTCTGATTTCTGCTGAATTCTTGAATCTCTGCACAAACCCGCTCACAAATTTGGTTGATGACGTATTGGGAAATGACAGGCTGCTGAAGTGAGAAGATAACTTCTTCTTGGGTAATAGATCTTTCAATCAGCGATCGCCTTAAAAGCGATTCTAAGGCCTCGATTAATTCTGCTTGCGCCACTGGTGCTAAGATATTTGCACGCAATTGAGATAAGGAAATCGGTTGGCACTCAATCGCCAGCCAGTAAAGAATTTCTTGTTCCAGAGCCGATATGCACTCAAACTACTCGTCTAAAATATCGTTAAGCTCCCCAAAAACAAGAGTCTCTTGTTTGAGGAAAGCAGAAACCTTGCCACAGAACAATACTTGAATTGTACTAGCCACGATTTTTAACGCTAAGGGATTACCTCTATAATGTGGCAATAATCAATATAGCAGTGAATATAGCGGTCTTGCGATTCGTAAGATTGAGAAACTAAGTCACAAAGATTTGGGTAATAGTGAAATTAGATTTCAGACTTTGGTAGAAAAGACTGATGCCATAATTTTGATTGTTCAAGATAGCCAGATTTGCTATGCAAATCCCATGTTTGAGTTCATTACTGGTTACACAAACGAAGAATTACTCATCCAGACCGATTTATTTCAACAGTTCCAATTGGCAGACAATCAACCAATTATTGATGACGTTAACCGCACTATTGCACAATATCCAGAAATTAAATTACTCACCAAAAATGGTGAAGAATGCTGGCTAAACTATTCGGTTAAAATAATAGAATTTGCGGGAAAGCCAGCCAAATTAGTCACAGCAGCAGATATTACCCAGCACAAACAAGCAGAACAGAGAATCACACAAGTTCTAGAACGAGAAAAAGAACTCGGACAGAGCAGAGTCCAGCTTGTCTCAATGGTTTCTCATGAATTGCGCGTTCCACTAAATGTCATCTCATTTTGCACTAACTTACTAAAACGTCATAGCTATGATTGGACTAAGGAAAAAATACAGGAGTATGTGAATCGGCTGCAAAAAGGAGTCGAAATGCTCAGTTTGTTAATCGATGAACTTTTAATTATAACTTCCGATGAAACAGATGAATTCGCAAATTTTTCTGCGCTTTTTGGTTCTTGTCCTCAGCTAAAAAAGATATTTAATTTTATTGAAACTCATTATCACGAGTCAATTAGCGCGCGTGATGTAGCAAAATATCTGGGTTTCTCTTCTGCATACTTAACTGGTTTAGTACGAAATCAAACAGGAGAAACCCTAAATCGCTGGATTGTTAAGCGGCGAGTCACAGCTGCACGCACTTTGCTTTTGAAAACAGACCAGTCAATACAGCAAATTGCTATGGCATTAGGCTATCGGAGTATCAATCATTTCTTTCGTCAATTTCGCCAATACTATGGAACTAGTCCCCAGGCTTGGCGTAAAGTCAATAGCAGAGGCTGAACTACACCTCCCCATTTTCGGGGTCTGGCGACGAGCTAGGTTACTTTTTATACTAACTTTTGCTAGGTCAATAGGAATTTAATTCAGACCCACTGGTATGACATGATGTGAGTGGTCTCAGGACGCAAGACTCACGACTGTTTTTAGCTAGCGAGAAAATCCCCCAAAATTAAAAATTAAAAATTAAAAATCAAAAAAAATTCTGATTTTTAATTTTTAATGTTTCTCCATCGGAGTTTAATTAGTGGTTTGTGCTGCTAGCATCTGCTTCAGCTTTTCTAATTCAGAAGCCCAACGGGGATCTGGACGAATAGCATCTGAGTCAGAAGTAGTGGTAGTTTCACGTCCACCACCGCCGCCACCACGCCGGGACTTCTTAGCGCCTTTGTCACGACGGCTACTTTCTTTATTGGTGTTAGGAGCTGGATTACTACTAGCATGTTGGATAGGCTTAGGCGTTGGCTCTTCGCTCTCATCTCCCTTAGTGCGAGGTAATGCCTTCTCTAACTTGATGGGTGTGTCTTTGAACAGCAGACCATTATACTTTTCAATAATTTGATCTGCTTGTTCATCATTGTTGACCGTCAAAAAACCGAAACCACGGCATTTGCCTGTTTTCCGGTCTTTAATTAGTTTAGTGGTGACAGCTTCACCTTCTGCAGCAAAAACTGCTTGCAGTTCTTGACGATCTATTTCTTCTTTTGGCAAATTGCCTATGTATAGGCGAATGGACATGAACTATACCTCCAGACTTGAATGAACATGGCTTGGTGAGAAAACATTACTTGGTTTTGGCTTTTAAATAGATGCTATTGACCAAGACTGCCATAAACCAATTTTTTAACTCGAAACTGTCAACCTATACAATACAGTTTTTCGTCGGGATCAAGCTTGTTTAATCCAAAAGCGTATAAAACCCTCAGGTAATACCACCTTAATTCTAAGAATTGTAAATTTAAGAGCCTACTGCCAACCACAGTAAACGTCTTCTCCTATGCCCTTGTTTGCAGAATAAAATACCATTTCTAACATTATCACGGTATCTTCTACGTAGCTAGTTCAGCGCATACATTTCTGACGACAGTATGATCGAATCGTAACATAAATCACTTTTTTTTCTCAACAGCAAATATTGGAAACAAAAACCAGCCAGTGGCTGGTTAAATTTCTGCTGTGTTGGCAGGAGAAAAAGCATAGATTGGCGTAAGCAGCCGAAAGATTCCACTAAGCTACGATGCTCAGTTATATCGGTTGCTAAAGTTTGTGTAAATAAATGTAACACTATCGGCAATAATCTGCAATGTTTGTTTACATTCGTCAGTCGTCAGTCGTCAGTTGTTAGTTATCATTCCCATGCCCCATGCCCCATTTCTATCCTGTAAGAAAAATGTAGGCGCCCCAAGCCTGGGCTGCAACGGCTAAAACAATAGACCAAATGGGAAGAGCGCTATGAATGGTTTTCCCATTTTGATTTTGTAATGTTTGAATATCAATCCAGGGGGTTGCGCCGCGTCGGAACCAGCCGATGACAGTAATCTGCCTACCTATCCAATCTTCGGGATTGCTTGATTGTCCAAAATATGGTATGTGGTGCAATTTTACCAATCCGATGTTGGATTGTAGGATTAAGTCTTGTGCTAGACAGTTGCCAGTACCCGGACGACCTAATAGTTTACCGACAACACGCACGCTGATGCTGTCAATGGGGATGGCTGATGGGTTGGCTAAGAGATTGGGTAGGCGATCGTCGGTTTGTACAGTAGCAAGTTTGATATCTGGAAAAAATGCATTCATGCGGATGATCATACCGATGCTAAAGCAAATCAGTATGCAACCTGTAACAAAAGACCAATTTTCGTAGATCCATTTGAGGTTCAACAGCTTGAGTGCGAAGACAATTTGCCAACTTAACCAGATCAAACCGGCAAATACAAAACCTAGGGGAATGCCTAAAAAGGGCGCCATTTGCAAGATGAACGACTGATGCTTACCTTTTAGGGATTGTTCGTTAGTCAAATGTATTTCGGGTTCTAAATGCCAGTGACGGGCAATTTTACACAGACGTTGGATGCGATCGCCGATTAATGGATGGCTATTGTTCATGGTAAACCATCGGCGATAGGGATTGAAACTATCCCACATCAATAAAGATTCAAAGGGGATATGTCCGGCAATACTACCTAAGGAGATACTCTGTTGATAACTTACAGGTGCCAGGAGATTCAAGCTTTCCAAGTACCAACTGGTCTGTTCTTGTTTGTTAATATCAGCAGCAATACCCATAGGGATTTTCAGTAAAGCGCGAGTCAGAGCATTAGGATTGCCCGTTATTTCGGCTGCGGTGCGATCGCTATAATAAAGCCGCAATCTCGACAACCACAAACCAGGGCCAGTTAGCAAACACCAAACCCCATACACAATACTAGCCCAGATTGTGAACGGCATTCGCCAAATTCCTGGTGAGTTGCTATTGCCCCATTCTGACACTTGCTGATATAGTCTGTAAACGGGTAGTGTCAGCAATAGCAACAGAGACATGACCACAAAATCTTTATGGATCATATGCCCTATCTGGGTAGCGTAGATGATGGCGATTTCATCATCCGCCAGTTGCTCTAACAGCCCTTGACTGACGACAATTCTGGCATTACGGGCTAAATTACCATAGGTCAAAGCCACTGGGGCGGCGATTGGCAAAATCCGGAGCTTGGGTAATGGCCAGCCTCGCTGTTGACAAGAACGTTGTAGTATCCGCACAGCTTCGCGACTGTAGCCATTTAACAGTTCTTTGGGCAATTCTCGTTGCCCATAAAAGTTTGTCAGTAGCCAATCCAGCAACCAAGGTGACAAGACTATACCGATGAATAGTAATATCAACAAAGGTCGGGTGGGATCGCCGTATAAAAACTGTAATGGCTCCAAATATGGTAATGTAACTAAAGTTTGGTTGATTAACCCCATACCAAACTTGACCATTTCCCGAATTACCCAAAATAGAGCGATGAATGTTCCTGCTGTCAGGAGCCGCAGGGGCAGTAATTTAAATTTCTGTAGGGGTTGCCATACCTTAGCCCTGGCTGCATGTCGCCAATAAATGGTGTATGGTTTCGGTTGTGGGCGACTTAATGATACTATCAAGGCACTTCCAGAAATAGTAGCTGCGGGGTCGATCATAGTGGGAAACCCACCTATGGTAACAGCAGACGATTTTAGGGGTATTTGATCTGGTTGGACTGTTTTTTTAACGCCACTAGATGCAGTATCATGGGTTGGGGCAACTACATTTGTATCCTTTGCTGGCTGTGGTGTAGCAGCATTGACTGATACAGGATTTTTTTGTGAATTATCAAAAGTGACAAATCCAGTTTCAAAATTGTTTGATGATGTATTTTGACGTTTTTGGGATTTTATTAAGTGTTCAAGAGCGCGTTCTGCCCACTCTTTAACTTGCGGATTTTGACTCTCAATGAGATTATGACACAGGGCGATCGCTTTGGCAGCTTGGCCACTACGAGCATAAGCCATCACTAAACCAACTCTTGCCTGCAAAGTAGCATTGCCATTGCCCTGACTGCTAGCAAGAGGTTCTAGTTGAGCGATCGCTGTTTGATAATTTCGCTGCTTGAGAGCAAATAAACCAGCCTCCAAAGACGTTTTGGCATGTGAAGGCATACAGATTCAACCACTCTTTTAACTGTTGACTATTGACGGTTGACGTTTAACCCTCCGAATTTTAGATTTGGGATTTTGAATTTTGGATTAAATCTAAAATCTAAAATCTAAAATCCAAAATTGGTTGACTCTTAACTCAGCACTCATCCCTCCTCTGGTTGTTGACCAGAAAAGACTGGGGCGGTATTACTTAATTTCAATTCTGGATGGTCTCCCTGTAACTGTTGACAATTCCATTCGTTGCGGAATAGCAAAACTGGGCGTCCCATACTGTCTTTGACTGTGGTGGTGTTAAAAATACGTCCCACCTTGTTCAAAGCTTCCCAACCACCTTCAACCCAACGGGCGACGCTATAGGGCAACAATTCTAGCAGGGTTTCCACTCCATACTCATTTTGTAAGCGAAACTGTACCACTTCAAATTGCAGTTGACCCACAGCGGCCAAAATTGGATCGCGCTTGGCTTCGTCAGTTGAATACATAATTTGCACAGCACCTTCTTCGCGCAATTCCGAAATCCCTTTTTGAAATTGCTTAAATTTAGAAGGGTTGGGGTTTCTGAGACTTGCAAACAGTTCTGGGGAGAAGTAGGGAATTCCTTCATATTCCAGCTTTTGTCCTGTGTAAATGGTATCGCCGATCGCAAAAACGCCAGGATTGTTCAAACCGATCACATCGCCAGGATAAGCCTCATCAATGGATTCTCGTTCTTGGGCAAAAAGTTTTTGCGGACGAGACAGACGGACAGCTTTACCTGTACGGGCGTGATTCACCGTCATATCTTTTTCAAACTTACCAGTGCAGACCCGGATAAATGCCACGCGATCGCGGTGTTTTGGGTCCATATTAGCCTGGAGTTTGAAAACGAATCCAGAAAATTCTGGGTAGGTAGGCGGAACTTCACCAACGGTGCTGTTGTGAACACCTGGTTTGAGGGCGTAGTCGAGGAAGTATTTCAAGAATAACTCAACGCCAAAGTTGGTCATGGCGCTACCAAAAAACACTGGGGTCATTTTTCCTTGATGCACTAACTCCAAATCTAGTTCCGGTCCTACCCCTTCTAATAGTTCTATATCGTTTTTTAGTTGGTGGTAAAGTTCTTGTTCCAGTAATGCTTCAATTTTGGCATCACCCAAGTCTACTATGGTGTCGCGGGCTTCTCGGCTACCGTGGGCGCTGCGTTCAAATAGGTGAATTTGTTGTTTATGACGGTCAAATACACCTTTAAAGCGATCGCCCATGCCAATCGGCCAGTTGACTGCGTAGGTTTGTAATCCCAATTCTTGCTCAATTTCGTCCAAAAGATCCAGTGGTTCTCTTCCGGGACGGTCAAGTTTATTCACAAATGTAAAAATGGGGATACCCCGCATTTTACAAACTTCAAACAGTTTTCTGGTTTGGGGTTCTAGACCTTTGGCGACATCAATTAACATCACTGCATTATCTGCAGCCGCTAGAGTCCGATAGGTATCTTCGCTAAAATCTTGGTGTCCGGGGGTATCTAATAAATTTATTTGACAGTTACGATAGGCAAATTGCAACACCGTGGATGTAATGGAAATACCCCGTTGTTGTTCCATTGCCATCCAGTCAGAAGTCGCTTTCCGCTGTGCCCGCCGCGCTTTTACCGCCCCGGCTTCGTGAATTGCACCCCCGTATAATAAAAGCTTTTCTGTGAGCGTAGTTTTACCTGCGTCTGGGTGCGAAATAATCGCAAAATTTCGCCGCAGTTCAACTGCTTTTTGAAGATCTGACTGTAGTTCAGTTGACATAAGTGTATTTGTTTGCTGATAACTTAACTTAACTTAATTTTTTCATACTCTAGGGAGTCTTTTAATCTTAAGACAACGATGCACGTGTTAGCGTCGTCATATAACCAACAACCACCCATTCAAGGGAGAAATAAATGTACAACGCCTACGACAGCGATAAACGCAAGCTATTATCTGCTTTGAGTCATGGAGCCATTTTTTTCAGCACTACGTTTGTCTCTGTAGGGATACCTATTGCGGTACTATTCGTCAGTGATGATCCGGTGGTGAAAGATAACGCCAAAGAATCCATCAATTTCCATTTTAATGTCTGGTTTTATGGTGGGATTCTCGCAGCTATTTTTTTCCTCTTAGGTTGGTTAATCTTACCACTAATAGTGCTAGTGCCAATAGCAGGACTAGGCTATATATTGCACTGGGGACTGACAATTTGGGCAATTATTAGCGTTTTTGGTAATCCCGATCAGCCCTTCCGTTATCCGTTTATTTTCCGTTTCCTTTAAGACACTTAATGGTAATTGTTGATTTGGCATTAGGTATAGGTTTTAGTTATTACTAATTGTCAACCCCCTTGAGGGGAATTAAAAATCAAAGATTTATTTTTGAATTTTGAATTGGTAATTATACTATTACCCATACCTATTACCTAAAGAAGTTAATTAATTGAAAAGAATTTTAAGAATTATTTTTTCATCATTCTGCTGATAGATGTCAAGCAACCTGTAAAATATAAAATTGCCCCACAGCTTCATCAACAGTAGGGCAAAGGACAGTTAAGCACTGCTCGTAGTCTGTCCGACTAGAGCATAGTTTTACCCTGCTTTTGTGACGCTTTGTATTTTGTCCATTTTCCGTAATTTTTCTTCATTAAAATTTATGTTTCCCACTCATCGCCCCCGCCGTCTGCGTACCCATCCCCAACTGCGTCGGATGGTACGTGAAACTGTTGTCTCAACCAGTGACTTAATTTATCCATTGTTTGCTGTACCAGGGGAAGGAATTGCCAATGAAGTCAAATCTATGCCCGGAGTTTACCAACTTTCGGTAGACAAAATTGTTGAAGAAGCTAAAGCAGTTTATGACTTAGGAATTCCCGCAATTATTCTCTTTGGAATTCCTGCAGATAAAGATGTCGATGCTACTGGTGCTTGGCACGATTGTGGTATTGTACAAAAAGCATCAACGGCGGTGAAAGAAGCAGTTCCCGATTTGATTGTGATTGCTGATACTTGTTTGTGTGAGTATACGAGTCATGGTCACTGTGGTTATCTGCAAGTAGGCGATTTGACTGGACGGGTTTTAAATGACCCAACTTTGGAATTATTGAAAAAAACAGCGGTGTCTCAAGCTAACGCCGGTGCTGATATCATCGCCCCCTCAGGGATGATGGATGGTTTTGTGCAAGCAATTCGTGCGGGTTTGGATGAAGCCGGATTCTCAGATACGCCGATTTTGTCCTATGCTGCTAAATATGCTTCGGCTTATTATGGGCCATTTAGAGATGCTGCAGATTCTACACCGCAATTTGGCGACAGAAGAACTTACCAAATGGATCCAGGTAACGCCCGCGAAGCGATGAAAGAAATTGAATTGGATATCGCAGAAGGTGCTGATATGCTGATGGTGAAGCCAGCTTTGGCATATATGGACATTATCTGGCGGGTGAAGGAAGCGAGTAACTTACCCGTTGCCGCTTATAATGTTTCTGGTGAGTATTCTATGGTGAAAGCTGCCGCTCTCAATGGCTGGATTGATGAACAGCGTGTGGTCATGGAAACTTTAACTGGGTTTAAACGTGCTGGCGCTGATTTGATTTTGACTTACCACGCCAAGGATGCGGCGCGTTGGTTGCGGTAAAATTGGCGAATAATTTATCTATTAAGAAATCTCACGCATTCGGCGGAGCCGTTCCCGTTCGCGTAGCGTCCGTAGGGGAGGGTAGGCGCAAAGGCGCAAAGATTTTTCTTTGTTTTTTGGTGTTTAGGCGTGAGATTATTGTATTTGAGAGTTTTTATGTAGTCAGGACTTTAGTCGTCAAATCCAGCACTAAAGTGCTGACTACGAATACTTGACATACTCACATAATAAATGAAAGTGCCCGGATCACCTCGAACCAATCATTTGTCTCGAAGATAACTGATTGTTCGCCTTGTAGTTTTGCTCCTGGATAAAAGGAATTTTCATAAGCATCCGGTGGATGCTTGTATTCTACTTCTAGCTGGAAATTTTGCGGTAAGGGTTTAACGGGAATTTGATTTCGGTGTTTTAATGCTCGTTTTACTCCTGTTTCAATTTGTTTTATAACTTCTTCAGGATGAATTCCCCAGACTGATTCACCAATTCCTTTTTTTGTAGCGACTGTTTCAATGTTGGTGTCATAAGCTACGACAGCTTCGCACAAGCTCGCATCTCCAGAGACAAATACAACAGGAACTCCTTCATAAGCGGCTGTTTTCGCTACTAAATGGAACTCGGTTATGGGTTCACCATTTAGGATAATTCTGTTGATTTCTTCACTTAAAGTATGTGCTAGGGGGTTATTACCTGATCCAGATCGTGAGTGGTAGCCAATCAATATTAATGCAGTAAAGCTGCTATTTAATTCTTGCACCATACTGTACGGATGTCCACTCCACCCTCGAATAAGTTGGGCTGGTAATGGTAATTCATAGGGATCAATATTTCTGCCGGTGTCATGAGCATCTTTAACGATAATCTCTGTTGCGCCAGATTCTATGGCGCCCTCGCAAGCTGCAATGACTTCACGGGTCATCTGCTCTTGAAAGATATCATAATTTTCTTTACCCAGAGTCGCTTCATCCCAATGACTGATTCCGGCAATGCCTTCAATATCTGCGCTAATATAAATTTTCATAGGTTATAGTTTAACTACTATTGACAAAAACCATTGTTTGTGTATTAAAGAATAATCACAGCCTCTATACGCCTAGAATAAACTCTAGATACGTTTTGTGCGTTTCTGGAGAAGTATTGGTTCTTTAATATAAATCAATCATTTCTGATTCTACTATAGAAAATCACCAAAGTATACACACAAATTATCGGAATGAATGCCTTGGGCATCAAAATAGTCGTATTTTAGCCATCTTCTTGTAATACTTTCGTCACAGATATATGTAATACTGTAAGTCAGATTAAACAAACACTGTCTATAACCATGATATTTAATATTATTTGCTTATATTGTTAACCAAAAATAATCTAGCGAAATAAAACGGCTTAAATCTTTAGCACGAGTCTAAAAAGATTCAGTTTTACCGATGACTATTACCTGTTAATACCATGAATAACTCTGTTGACATCATTAACATAGATTGTTACTTTTATGATTAACTAAGTAGCGGTATTCAGGATTCATGTCAAGTAAAAACAGATACTTTTATCAACAAAGTTCCTTAAATATCTAAAAGAGATAAATAGGCTAAAATTTGGAGTATATTTGTGCTTAAGCACTGATTAAACCCGACTTTTTGTCCGCGAATTTACTTGTCTCAGTTATGATTTTTTTGCTTTAATTGCATATGCTTGTAAATTGCTGCTAGTCAACAGTGCATCTGCTGAATATGCTAGATGCTATTCTCTTATTCTCCTGTCTAAGTGTTGAAGCAATTGTTTTCACCTAAAATTAGTTCTGTTAAATAAATTTATTCAATGCAAATCCACTCTTGCGACTCAAATAAAGCATCTAACCCTACACCTATTAATGCCTTGAATCTTCAAGGTACTTCCACCAGTAAACCACCTCAACGGCTGCATTATTTCTGGGAAAGACAATGTGATATCAGTCCCGATGCGATCGCCCTGATTTGTGAGCAAGAAAAGCTGACCTATGCTGAATTGGATGTCCGCGCCAACCAATTAGCAAACTACTTTGTGCAACAGGGTATTGGTACTCGAAGCCGGGTGGGGATTCTTCTAGAACGCTCAGTTTACACCTATGTCACCCTACTAGCTATTCTCAAGTCCGGTGCGGCTTTTGTAGCGCTTGATCCGGCTTTTCCCCAAGACCGGATTACATTCATAGCCGAAAATGCTTCACTAGATTTGCTAGTCAGTACTTACTCGCAATCTGATAGCACCACTAACGTTGGCTGTGCGGTGTTGATGCTAGATGGCGAAGCTGCAGCAATCATCGACGCCCAGCCAACATGGCGCATTAAAATATCTGATACTGAAGACGACCTTTGTTATATCATCTATACCTCAGGCTCAACCGGTCGTCCCAAGGGTGTTGCAGTTAATCATTCCAGCATTTGTAACTTCCTTTGCGTCTGCACACCAATCTACGGTGTCACTTCCCAGGATCGGGTCTATCAAGGTATGATTATTGCCTTTGATTTCTCGATAGAAGAAATTTGGCCTACCTTTGTTGTCGGCGCAACGTTGGTGGTCTCGAATCGACCGATCATCGGCGACTGGGGGCTGAACTTACCGACTTCCTAATTGAGCAAGAGATAACAGTGATGTACTGTGTACCAACACTGTTAGCAACTATCGATCGCGATATACCTTCAATGCGAACTCTGATCGTTGGTGGTGAAGCCTGTCCTCAAGATTTAGTCAAACGCTGGAGTAACCCTAATCGGCGGATGCTCAACACTTACGGGCGAACTGAGACTACAGTGACTGCACTCTGGACAGAATTATTTCCCGATCAGCCAGTTACCATTGGTAAACCTTTACCTACCTATACTACCTACATTCTCAATGAGGACTTGCAACCAGTCACCAAAGGTGAGGCGGGAGAAATCTGTATTGGGGGTATTGGTGTTGCACAAGGCTACGTAAATTTACAAGAACAAACCGCTGCAAAGTTTGTCAGTGATCCATTTGAGCAGCACCGTCCGCAGGCGAGATTGTATCGAACAGGGGACTTGGGAAGGGAAACCCTCAATGGTGATATTGAATATCTAGGACGTATTGATAGCCAAGTTAAAATTAGGGGCTACCGCATCGAACTGACGGAAATTGAGGCGGTGATCCTGGAAAACGGGGATGTGGAAACCGCCATTGTCTCTGTGGTGTCGATTAATAGTAATATCCAGGAGTTGGTCGCTTATATAACTTTACGAGTTTCGGTAGCTGAAGAGGAAGTACTGAAGCGTGATTTGCATAGGGTACTACGCGATCGCCTACCCAGTTATATGGTGCCAACCTTTATCGAAATTCTCGATACCATTCCCACACTACCCAACGGTAAGGCAGATCGCTCAAAATTGCCCGCGCCCAAAGGGCGGATGCAAGTTCAGCATCGCAGTGATGATTTTGTCCCACCTAGCAATCTATCACCAACAGAATCGGCGATCGCGAATATCTGGCAAAGCCTCTTTCCCCACGCCCAGATTTCTGTAGATGACAACTTCTTCCTGGACTTAGGAGGACACTCGCTGTTAGCGGCTAGTTTGGTATCTCAATTGCGACAGTGGCCTGAATTTGCTCGCGTCTCGATGCTTGATGTTTACCAATGTCCTACCATTGCTGGATTAGCAGCCCGAATCACACCACAGAACACTTCGCCAAAAGCCCCAACCACCAAAACCCCCTTCCGGCGTGTCAACCGTATAACATATCAGATTAGCGCCATAATTCAGGGTTTAGGGCTAATAGTGATTTTATTTTGCTTTGCTTTACAGTGGTTGCTGCCTTACTTTACCTATACATGGATGCAAGAGAGTGATGCCAGTGATCTTGATTCTGTCGTGGTAGCGATTATTGCTTTAGCCGCCATCATTCCCTTGATGCTTGGGTTCTCTCTCATCACAAAGTGGTTACTTCTGGGGCGGGTGAAGCCAGGAAAGTATCCACTTTGGGGTAATTTTTACTTACGTTGGTGGTTTGTCAAGAGTTTGCTCCACATTACACCAATAGATTTCTTAAGTGGCACCCCTTTGTTGAATGTCTACTACCGACTACTAGGCGCTAAAATTGGCACTAATGTTCATTTGAACAAAATCAGTATCGATGTTCCTGATCTCATCAGCATTGGTGCAGATAGCAGCATTGGCTACGCAGCAAGTTTAGCAAACGCCACTGTGGAGGAGGGCTGGCTCAAAATTGGTCAGATTGACATTGGCTCACGCTGTTTTGTCGGTGCCTCGACGGTACTCAGTGAAAATACGGTCATGAATGAAGATAGCAGCCTGGAAGATTTATCCATGTTGCCACAAGGTGAGGAGATTCCTGCAGGGGAAATTTGGGCAGGTTCTCCCGCTGCTCCTGTAGGAACCAACACTCGCAAACAGATATCTCGTCCCACACGGCAGCGACGAATTTATTTTGCCACTCTCCAAGCAATTCTGCTGCTGACTCTGCCAATTTTGGAACTTGCACCGATTCTGCCTGGAGTCGAGCAAATGTACAATGCTAGTGATGAAAAACATTGGTTGCTGTTTTCACCCCTGATTGCTCTATCGTTTGTCATTTTGATGGCGTTACAAATTGCAGTACCTAAGTGGTTGATTGTGGGGCGTGTCAAGCCTGGTTCCTGTTCCCTAGATAGTTATCGGTACGTACGTTTGTGGTATGTAGATAAGTTGATGGAGTTAAGTTTAGATATTATTCGTCCACTTTACGCCACATTATATTTACTGCCCTGGTATCGACTGCTAGGGGCTAAGTTAGGATGGCGGGCAGAAATCTCTACACCTTCTTCTTTGATTCCCGATTTGGTGACAATTGGTAGTGAAAGCTTCATTGCGGATGGCGTGGTTATGGGTGTGCCCAGAATTGAGGGCGGACGGATGTATTTGCGCTCAACTCAGATTGGGAACCGTTCGTTTATTGGTAACAGTGCTTTATTACCTGCAGGTGTGACAATTGGCGATGATACCCTCATCGGCTGTATGTCAATTCCGCCTGCTGATATCACTCAAGCCGCCAAGCCTGATACCGCTTGGTTTGGTTCTCCAGGAATTCTTCTACCTCAACGGCAGATTGTCCAAGGGTTTTCAGTGGAATCAACTTACAAGCCACCCTTGAGCTTATTCCTGCAACGCATGGTCTTTGATGCCTTTAGAATTCTCTTTCCACTGACTTGCATCGTCGTCTTGAGTTCTCTGCTGATCAATGAACTCCTCTACCTGGATGTGGATTACGATGAATGGCAATTGATGCTATTTTTGCCGTTCCTCTATCTCGGTTTTGGACTAACATCTGTGCTGATCACCATTATTGCCAAATGGCTGATCGTTGGTAGGTATAAACCAACAGAACGTCCTCTGTGGTCACGGTTTGTGTTTCGCTCAGAACTGATTACTTGTATCCATGAAACACTCGCCGTCCCATTCTTGGTGGATATCTTACGCGGTACACCATTTATTAACTGGTACTTCCGCTTGATGGGCTGTCAGATTGGCAAACGGGTTTACATGGATACAACTGATTTTACTGAATTTGACACAATTCGTATTGGCAACGATGCTGCACTCAATAGTGATTGTGGCTTACAAACCCACCTGTTTGAAGACCGGGTGATGAAAGTTTCAACTGTGAATATCGGCGATCGCTGTACAGTTGGCAGCGGTGCGATCGTTCTCTACGATACTATAATGGCACCCGATTCTTCCTTAGGTAATCTGTCCATGCTCATGAAAGGCGAATCCCTTCCCGCTGGCTCCTCTTGGGTTGGTTCTCCAGCTCGCACTGCTGAGTAACGCATGGCTTGATTTTCGCGAGTAAACCTGAGGGTACGTCAGTCCTAGATATTGATAATGTAACTTGTATAGAAATCACATTCAGACAAGGTACAAAATTGTATCACGAGGTGTAGGGGCACGGCAGTGCCCATAGGTGTCAACTTAAGTTCAAACGCTTACCCGACATACATTGTACCCCACCCCTTAATCCCCTCCCCGCTTGCGGGGAGGGGAGACTTTGACGTAAGTCAAAGGCGGGGTGGGGTAACGCGGATTCTGTGAGTAGGAGAGTAAATTCAAAATCACGTTTTAACAAGGGTTTCGCGTTAAGTTGACACCACTGGGCAGTGCCGTGCCCCTACGGGTGTACCTCACGCTTGGCGAAAAACGCTATATTATTTCCTGAGGCATCTGACAAATTGGGTATTTTTTTAATTGTCAGTTCTTTAATGAACTGCAGAATAATTGATTTCTCTAACTTCGCGAAACACTGCTCGCAGCGACTCCAACGAATCATGAGACAAGGCAAATTTAATTAAACCTACAAGTCGCCCCCAAGCATACAATTGTGTAGCGTCGGTAGATTCGCGAAATTTTTGACTGTAGAATTTTTGCCAGAAATCCGGTGCTTGGTGGGTCTTCAGCTTGCGCCAACGTTTGCGCCATGTTATAAAATCTTGATGTGTAGGGGTTTCAACTTCCAGAATTGGCGGTAAATCAGCATAGCTGACAAATCTCACGAGATGATCTGCTATTACCAAAATCATCTTCGGCCAGCATCGCACATCCTTGATTTCGCTTACTGGTATGTTCAGTAACAGCGCAACTGCTTCTTCCGTAACAAAGCGTACCAAAGGATTGACATATCCCGAATCCGACGCTTGAATTGTTATCATAGTAGATGATCCCGAATTTTGGTAGATGACTTCCCGAATTTAGGTAGATGACTTCCTGATTTAGGTAGATGACTTCCCGAATTTAGGGATGATTTTGAACTTGCAGATCGCTCTTTCGTTTGGTAGACTAGGAGCGATCTGTTTTTATATTTGTAAATATTAAAGGGTATATATATACCGATTGTCAAGTATGGGCTTAGTAAGGTTGCGGATCAAAGAATTTGCGGCTGATAAGGGCTGGACACTGAAAGAACTTTCGGATCGTTCTGGCGTAGGTTACAGTGCGTTGAAAGTTTATGCTCGTTCTCCAGGTTTGGCAACTGTTGACGTGACAGCCTTACACAAGTTGGCACGGACATTTGAGGTGTTGATCGAAGACTTGTACGAAGTTGTACAGGACTAGACTAACCGTATTTACCGCAATAGATGAAGAAATTTGAAGTTTTTAGAGAAGATTTTATACGAAATAATACAGAAATTGGCGGTTGTATTGTTTGCCATAGAGGGATGCGATCGCTTATAAAAGATATATAGTTAATATATTTTCCTTAATTGGCATCTCATGTCAATTGGTTTAATCAGCTGATTATAAATTTTTCAACGGGAGCATGGGATATGGATATGCAAGTCCTGAGAGAGCGTGCGGGTTTAAGCCGTGCAGAAGTAGCCTTCAGGCTTGCAATTAGTGAAACCAGTGTTCGTAACTGGGAAGCTGGGCGGACTGAACCTACAATGACGCCCAAAAAATATTTAGATGCTTTGCGCCTGTTTAAATGTACACCCGAAGAATTGGCAGCCGCCAGCGAAAAATCAATTAATCAGCGACATAAACGCAAACCAGGAAGACCCAAGCGCTTTCCAGATAATCCGATAGTGCAACTACCAGATTCACAAGTCTATAGCTGATTGTTTGTCAGTTATCAGTTTTTTTAGCATGAGTGTCTGACTATATGAAGAAGGTTGACAAAAATCACGTTAATTGCTCAAAGGGAGATGGGGAGTATCACAACCGTCAACCATCAACGGACAACAAATCAGCTTAAGCAGTGCGATCGCTCACGGTATTTACCATGACGGCGCGATAAAATTCTAAAACAGTAAATCGTACTCAAGGTCTAAATGGCAGAAACTCTATTCTTCAACGCCCTACGGGAAGCCATTGATGAAGAAATGGCGCGTGACTCAAGTGTATTCGTTCTCGGTGAAGACGTAGGACACTATGGCGGTTCCTACAAAGTCACCAAAGACCTGTACAAAAAGTACGGCGAACTGCGGGTTCTGGATACACCCATTGCGGAAAACAGCTTTACTGGTATCGCAGTGGGGCCGCTATGACTGGGTTAAGACCCATCATCGAAGGCATGAACATGGGCTTTTTGTTACTAGCTTTTAACCAAATATCTAATAATGCCGGTATGCTGCGCTATACTTCCGGTGGCAATTTTAAAATTCCTATGGTGATTCGCGGACCTGGGGGTGTAGGACGCCAATTAGGTGCAGAACATTCCCAACGATTAGAAGCTTACTTCCAAGCGGTGCCTGGATTAAAGATTGTGGCTTGTTCCACACCAAAAAATGCCAAAGGACTACTAAAATCCGCTATTCGTGATGATAACCCAGTATTGTTCTTTGAACACGTGCTGCTTTACAACTTGAAAGAAGATTTACCAGAAGCAGAATATTT
>CAVYXS010000047.1:0-30127 GCA_963772205.1 uncultured cyanobacterium | reverse complement strand
ATATATATCAGTTCTGAGAGTTCTCAATACCATAGATATTTTAGAAGACGTTATTAACCTACAACTGAGAACACAATTAATATCTGCCGCAGGTATAAATAACAATGTAATTAGCCAATATCATAAATTTACTCACATGTCCTTGGAATTCCGCAATCATCTCAATCCTATACTTGCCTCTCTCCGCTCCATCGGCGATAATTTTATGGATGATCCACTTCATGAAAATCAATTATTCAAGGAAGCTTTAAGTTCTTCAATTCACTTGCTTCATGCGCTGAAAATATTTGAATTTAGCGTGCGGAAGTAATTTATTTTATATTTGCTAGGCATTGTTCAACCTACAATTATTGCAACTGGTGCAAGCAGATAAAAATCAAAATTTAACAATAAGTAAATAAATCAAATGTATGTCTAGAAAAATTATTGGGATGATTAGTAGCTATCCAGGTGTAGATCAAAGACAAGATTGGCTGTGGCAACAAACTCCGCGTCCCTTTGGTATCTGGAATAATATTCAAATTCGCTGTACAGACCCCAATCCAGATTTTTTATTAATGTATAACTTCACGAACTTTCCGGAAAACCCTGATAATCAACCGTGGTCGTGGAAAAAACCAATCAGAAAAAAACGTTATCAAGCAGCAGAGCAAATACTGCAAAATAAACTTCGAGGTGTCCCTAAAGAGCGCATAATTTTTCTATTACGAGAACCGCCTTTAGATGAAGTTGTGGAAGGTCATAAGAAGTTTTATCAACAAGCTAAAAATTACTGCGGCTATATTTCAGGGCCAGATGATTATGCACCTGTACCAGATTATATGCCTGCTATTTGGTACTTAGACAACTCATTTTCTGAATTAAATGAAATGCCACTACCTGAAAAAATTAGCAGATGTAGTTGGGTGACATCTGGGGTTAGTCGTTCAGCGAACCATCTTAAACGTTTAAAGTTTTTACAAATGGTATGCAATAGTGAATTGGACGTAGATATATATGGTCGTGACTTACCAGCTTGGTCAAAAGGAGTCGGATCTATTAGTCGCAAATGGTATGTGATGGCGCCTTACTATTACAATCTCACCATCGAAAACTATGCTGACAATTCTTGGTATGTTACTGAGAAACTTTGGGATGCTTTATTATCCTGGTGTTTGCCAATTTACTATGGAGGCTCTGCAGCAGATAAATTATTACCACCTGGTAGCTTTCTGAGATTACCAAGCATGGATGCAAAAGGGTTGGCTTATATTCGAGAAATCACAGCTACTACCGATGCTTGGTATGAAGCAAAAGAAGCGATCGCAGAAGCGAGACAAATTATCCTCCACAAACTAAATTTATGCAACTGGTTGTCTGATTTTGTTGCTAAATTTTAGTTATAAATTAATTTGGATGAGAAGAACTCCGATTTTTAAATAAATCAGGGTTCTATATTTATTTGTGCTGAAAAAACAGTCAAAAAAAATCGATATTTCACACTCCAGAGTCGAAAAATTGAATATGTAGGCTTTATGAGCCTTAACTCTGGACTGTTGTTAAAAAAAAGTCAAAAATTTTATTCATAATTATTGCCATTTACTTAGATTGTCGAGTATAACTGTAATACAGTATAAATATAATAAGCTGATGTGCAGCTAAATTGTATAACACGAAAACGCAAAATTATTGTAGTGCGGGCAGCGTTCGACTGACTTGTACTGAGCTTTGTCGTTCGCGTAGCGTCTCGCAGAGAAGTAGCGCTCACGCCGTACCCCGGAGGGTAAGCAAGCTGCGCGTAGCGTCCCGCACTTAAGTCTTGCCCGCGTCCAATATACAAATTAAATACGCAACAGCTTATTTCTGTTTCATTTTGAAAAATTACTGGAATGAAAACCAGGATTTTTATAATTTGGAGATGGCGTTTATTTGGTAAAAATCAAACCAGATTGCTAAATTTTTTGAAGAATTTACAAGTTAATATTTGCGGAGAAATTCCATGAAAGAAATCCAAAATTCAGGGTCGGGTATCGAATGGGAAAAAATACTAAATATCAAAAATTTTCTGCGGCGGGTTAAAAATAAAATTAGGTGGCTATATAACCGTAAACTACCAGAACATACTCATAATTTTTTGAGTATGGTACAGCTTCTTTGGCTGGTGTATATTGGCAGTAAGCCTATGACTGTTAGCCAAAAATCTGCAATGGTAATTGCGCCACACCAGGATGATGAAGTTCTTGGTTGTGGTGGTTTGATTGGCAGCAAAAGTGAAAATAATATACCAATCCAGGTTGTTTTTGTGACAGATGGAGGTGCTTCTCATGCTTGGCATCCCAACTATCAATCTGGGGAACTAATTCCAGTTCGTAAAGAGGAAGCACTGACAGCTTTAACTATCTTAGGTGTTGATCCTTCCCAAATTCACTTCCTCAATAAACCGGATAGTAAACTTCTGTTTCTCAATCCAATTGAACGTCAAAAAACGATTGAGGAATTAGCTCAAATTCTCCAGTCTTCTCAGCCAGAAGAGGTCTATGTTCCTCATCGCAAAGACCGTACCAAAGACCATGAAGCGACTTATGAATTAGTTATAGAGGCAATTAAACTGTCTGGAATCAAGGTTGATGTCTTACAATATCCCATCTGGATGTTATGGAATTCTCTACTTTTTCGCGACTTGAAACTTGAGGAATTAGCAGGTGCTTATCGTCTATCAATTCATTCTTTTCAAAGCAAGAAAAAACAGGCACTTGAAGTTTACCGTTCTCAGTGTTTACCAATAGAGGCTGAATTAGCTCCAGTTCTCAAACCTGCTTTTCTTAAAAGATTTTTCTTACCTTATGAAGTCTTTTTCAGAACTGACTCATTGCAGGATAAATGATTCTGGCTCTATTTTTATCTTTGTCACCTAGTAGTTTGTCAATTTTGGATGGTTTGTAGTCAGCACTATCCTGCGGCTTGGAGCGTAGCAGTATGGTGCTTTAAAGAGCGATAAATCGCTCACTACAAACCCCATAATAACAAACTTAATAGTATAGACAGTAATGCACTTTATACTACAATGAATCAAGACTTACAACTCCCTGTTAGTTTAGACGATATATTACTAACAGAAGAATTACCGCCAATTGTTCTACTGGCTTTTACCCGTCCTGATCTTCTTAAGCAAGTTCTTCCAGCTATAGCTGTACAAACGTTGCGCCCAAGGAAGATTCTGGCTTTTATCGACGGGGCACGCAATACAGATGATCAACTTTTGATTGCAGAATGCATTGATTTATTAACAGAATTCTCCCAAACTATTCCTGTTGAAATTGTCCAGCGATCGCATAATCTCGGTTGTGATGTCAATGCAGTTTCGGCGCTAACTGAGGCTTTATCCCATTATCCTGCTGTCATCTACTTGGAAGATGACATTGTGCCAAATGCTGATTTTTACGATAGGATGTGTCGGCTTTTGGCAGCCTATCGTGACTTTCCTCAAGTATTTTCCGTTACAGCCTATGCCAATTTTCCCAGTGGGCTAAATCAATTGATATCAGATGATTTTATGGTATCAAAGCGGGTATTTGCCTTAGGTTTAGGACTCTGGAGGGATTGTTGGGAAGATGTAGATTTTGCTAACTACAAGCAGGGCTATAACCCTTTTGGTCATTTCTACAATATCCCTGCAACTATACAAACACAGTATACGATTGTTAATCAATTTTTCCTAGAAAAAGAAAAAAAGCAAGATTGGGTTATCACCCTAACTCTAGCCTGTTTATACAAGGGATATGTACATATTACGCCAATGGTATCATTTGTACATAACATCGGGTTCGGACACCCTCAAGCAAAAACATACAATCAAGGCGGTGAACCCTTTTGGGGAAACGCACATAGTGATTCATCTGCCTATGTCAACAAGTTACCAGCTACTCTTGATTTGATCAACACCCTAGCGGATTCTCTGAGTGGAGTAGAGTTAGCTAGCCACTTAGAAGGTTGCAAAGGCTTATGGCTCAACCCATCAGATACATGGCATCTATTATGTAAGTATAAAGGGTGGCATAGTAAAATAGCCTTTTTGAAGCTCTTTTTTGCTCGTATATTAATGCTAGCCAGACGCTTATATGCGGGAAAAACAATTTGAGAGGATGTCGGAAAACTTTTTCTCAGACATCCTTGGAAATCCCTCAGGCTAAGAATCTAAATCTAAAGATTGCATTCCTTCGCGTTTGATAAAATCCAACATACTTCCTAACTGCACCCAAACCAGCAAGCAAGTAAATAAACTCAGTGGTAAACCCACTCCTAAAGCCAGCGAAGGCGGAAAACCAAATATCTCTAACCCACAGGATAGAAATAGACAAATACCAGTAGTAATGCCCAAAAATGGGACAGATAATTGCTTTAAAAACGAACGAGACTGAGGCTTTTCTGTGTCATTAGGTTGCCATTTCTGCACAATTAATTTCAGGGTGCCAGATAATGCTACACCAGAAGTTAAGGCTGTCAGAAATCCAAAAAAGAGTAAAAAATAAGGCGGTTGTAAAGGGTAATAGTACATGAAAATTTCTGGTTGATATTAAAAGGTAGAATGCACAAATTGGGAATTTTTAGGTTTCATTTTGTGGCTATTTGCCAGCAAAAGGAATAAAAGATGTAGCTTTTGGGAGAATTGCAGCTGCGCCTGCTCTGGATAACTCGGTTAATAATTCGATGGCGACATTTAATAACCGATTCGGTGGTAAATCATCTTTAACCAGATTCCACAGGCTTTGAACTTCTGCGGTATGGAGGCGATCATCTTCAGTCAACGCCAATACCAACTGTCTGCGAAGAAAATTTCCTTCGTCAGACAATAAAAATTGCAAGCTCATCTGGGCTGTGGGTAATACATCAAAGTTACCATCAGTGCGAGCGATCGCAATTAAATTTTCTAACCGTTGCCACTGGAATTTACCATTTTTGAATAACACATTTAGTAATCGTCGCCGCAGTGGGGGGGATTCTCCCGTCAGCAATCGCCGTGCTATATAGGGATAACCTACCTCAACAATTTTAAAATTGGGGTTGAGGCTCAGAGCAATACCTTCTTGTGTCACCAGAGAACGAATAATCAAAGCAAATTTGGCGGGGACTCGGAAGGGATATTCATACATCAATTCCGAGAACTCATCGGTAATGGTTTTAAAGTTAAAATCGCCGACATTTTTGCCAATGGCGTTTCCCAACACCGCTTCTAATGCTGGTACAATCGGGCAAATATTTGTATCTGGAGTCAAAAACCCCAAATTTACAAAGTCTGTAGCTAAGTCGCCATAGTCTTTGTTAACCAGATGTACCAAAGCATCTACTAGATTTTCTTTAGTGTTTTCCTCCAACTGATCCATCATTCCGAAGTCTATGTAAGCCATGCGACCATCGGGCATAGCAAATAAATTACCAGGGTGGGGGTCAGCATGGAAGAAACCATGTTCTAACAGTTGCTGTAAACCTGACGTTACACCAATTTTGATGATTTGCTCTGGGTCTAAACCTGCTTCACGGATACTTTTTGTATCTGTCAGCTTAAAGCCATTAATCCATTCCAGAGTTAAAACCTGAGTATTGGTATAACGCCAATAAATACTGGGAACTTTGACACTGAGGTCGTTGCGGAAGTTGTGAGCAAATAATTCCGCGTTGCGACCTTCATTGATATAATCAATTTCTTCAAACAGCTTGGTACCAAACTCGTCCACAATTAAGGTGAGGTCGTGACCCATATTCAGGGGTAGCCAAGGTGCTAACCAAGTCGCAGCCCAACGCATCAAATACAAGTCCTGTGTGAGTACCGGGCGTAAGTTGGGACGTTGTACCTTCACGGCGACTTCTTCACCACTAACCAACCGACCACGGTAAACTTGACCTAAGCTCGCTGCTGCCACTGGTTTGGGTGAAAGCTCGCTAAATATTTCGTGAATTGGGCGAGTGAGTTGGGTTTCGATAATCTGATAGGCTAGGGCATTATCGAAAGCTGGTAACTGGTCTTGTAGCTTGATCAGCTCTTCTAAAAAATCTTTGCGGATGAGATCAGGCCTAGTCGATAGGGCTTGACCTACTTTAATGAACGTGGGGCCAAGGCCAGTGAGCAGTTCTCGTAACTGGGAGGCGCGTTTCCCCTTGTTCTGCTCCACAAGATTATGCCATTCATCCCACTTGAGACTAAGAATAAATCCAGCAAAAAACCAGATAATTTTCAGCAATCGCCCCCAGGTAAGCCAGGGGCGGTAACGGTAGTAACGAACGATTTCGTCTGCATTGTAGCGCCAAAGCTGTGCAGATTTATACTGAGCCACGCCTTTATTTGCCTCGTCAACTGGAAAATTTACACTTTTTTTGTTGATTTCCAGACCCGCAAGCTAGTTGCAGGTACAGGATATAGATAGTTTTTATAAAAAACAATTAAACTTAACCTATTTCCGGATAGCGATCGCGGCGATATTAGCCTACCTTACTGCCCGGATTTTTCTATCTTTTTCTTAATCATACTTTATAAAACTACAACTTTTCCCTATCTCCAGAGATTTTGAGCAGCTGACTGACAATTGCTATCAGTGGAAAATCCTGCCCCTTAGGGCATTGGGCATTGGCAACATCTTTTCTATGACGCTGCTATATGCAGGCGTTCCCTTTCGGCAGTGGCTCCCTCATTCCCTATGCCCAAAAACTCCACCCACCTTGGGATGGAGTTTTTCATAACTCAATTCAGGAACGCCAGTAATAGTCATAGAATTAGAAAAATCTGGCATCTCCAAGGATAAGGGACTGACAACAAATACAGCACTTTGCAAGTAAATGAAGTACACCCTTCCCTTGCTTGGGACTACGGTGAATTACCCCCCTCAATCCCCCCTTATAAAGGGGGGATTGAGGGGGGTAATTCCCTCACCTTTACATACGGGGAGGGTTAGGGTGGGGTATTTTTGTACCTCACCAACTCACAATCTGCTGTAAATTATCCAATCTTGTGGGGTGGACATCTAGCCCTTGGGTACGGGCGGGCAATATCCCCACCCCACAATAAGTAATTGAGTATTTTTTTATTTGTCAGTCCCTAACAGTCATCAAATCAAATAATAAAGCGATGCCTTCCCAGGGTCGTTTGCTTGGATTGATGCACAATGTTCGCAAGTGTTAGCGTTGTCACCCAAAAGATTGTAAACATGACGGACGGCCTTAAGGGTAGCCGAATCTGTATCGTCGTCCTCTTTTTCTACGAAAATGCGGTCTTTGGGAAACCACTCTCCAAAACCAACATTGCTCAAAGATCGAGACAAGTCTGGACGGACACCGGCAAGCAGCACTGTGATACCGACTTTTTCGGCATGATGCAGAAAGTGTTCGAGTCGTTCTATGCACACGATATCTGGGTTGCGTACACGCTTGAGGCGCAAGACGATGTAGTGAATTCCTGATGCGATGGCACGTTCTTTGATATCTTCGAGGTAGCGATCAAGATCCGGTGCGGCACCAAAGAAGATCTCACCTTCGAGGTCAAAAATTATAATGGAGGTGCAAGGCGGATCGGAAGTCAGCCGTTCACGCACAATTCCTTCGTTACTCACAAAGAGTTCGGCGGACTTGAGTTTGGCTGCACGCGGTACGAAGAGAATAATTGACAAGGCGACACCAGTCAAAATTGAGTATTCAATGTCAATGAAGATGGCGGTAAATGTCGTGATCAGTACAAGCCCAGCATCAAAGGCTGAAGTAAAGGTATAGCGCAATCGCTTCAGGTCAATTAATCGCGCTGCAGTAATAATTAGCAAACCAGCTAGAGCCGGTTTGGGGATGTATTTTGTCAAAGGAGCCAATATCAGCACCGCCACAGCAACCAATAGGGCTGTGAGAATACCTGAAAACCGAGTTTTTGCCCCAGCTTGGAAATTGATGGCTGATCGACTCAAGGAGCCAGAACCAGGTAAGGATTGTAAAAAACCACCACTGAGATTGGCAATGCCTTCTGCGAGACATTGGCGGTTGTAATCAAGCACTTGACCAGTTTGGTTAGCGATCGCCTTGGCAATTGCTAACGCTTCGAGCAAACCGAGAAAGGCGATCGCCAAAGCACCCCGCGACAGTTGTGGAATCCAACCAAACTGAATCTCTGGAATATGCGGCAAAGGTAAACTGGCAGGTATAGAGGCAGACACTGCTACCACCGTCTTATCAGCGCCATGAGGTATAGTCCAGCCCAATAAATAAGCGCCAACAGATACGAAAATCAATACAAATAGCATGTCAAATTGTGGCAGCCTGTACTTACGCACCAATTTTCGCAAAGCTAGAGCCAGCACAACTGTTACAATCGTAATACCCAGAGCTTGATAGTTGGGACTGCTGCCATTTAGGGTGAGCCACAGGCGATAGAAAACTTGATCATGAGCTGTTCCCTTGTCGCGGATACCGAGGGCATTGCCAATTTGACCGATTGCCAATAGAATAGAAGCTCCAGTCATAAAGCCGAGAATCACCGACTCGGAAATGTAGCGAGTCAAGTCACCCAGCTTGAACACGGCGATCAAAATCTGGATGCTACCAACCATGATTCCTAGCAGAAACATACCTTCATAAGCATCTAGTCGAGCATCAGGTTCAAAGAATCCCAAAGTGCTAAAAACCACGAGCGATATAGCACTAGTAGGTCCATTAATCAACTGTGAGGATGAGCCGAAGATAGAAGCAATAGCTGTCACAAAAATCGCCGAATACAGACCAAAACGGGGATCTACGCCGGCGATCAGTGCATAAGCGATACCCTGCGGTAAGGCGATCGCAGCTACAGTCAAGGCAGCGATTAAGTCAGCTCGACCCTTGCCCCAGCTATAGTTTAAATAACGGTTTAAATCAGGCATTGTTGCTCTTGGTATTCTCTTTGGATTTTTAGTTAGGGACTTCCAGAAATTAAATTATTCAATCAGCAAGGGCGAAGATCTTGAGCAAATTCTTTCTCTCCCTCTGCTCCTCTGCTTTTTCACTTCGGATCTGGTTTGTATACTAGGTCGATAATGCCGTTGTCTGCGAAAAATTTCTGTTTGGCATCGTCCCAGTCTTTAGCTATGAGTGTGATGGGGAATAGTTCAATCTGAGGGAACTGAGCGCTATATTTTTGCTGAATATCTGGGTTAATTGGACGATAGCCAAATTTTGCGATTGTTTCCTGCGCCTGATTGGTAAACAGGAATTGCAAATAGGCTTTCGCCTCAGCCTCAGTCTTGTGATGAGAGACATTTGTATCGACCCAAGCCACATAAGGTTGTGCCAGAATACTAACTGGCGGATAAATAATTTGCAGTTCGCCTTTTGCTTCGGCTACTTCTCTAATGGCTTCGTTTTCCCAAGTTAAGTTGACATCACCGATTTTTTCGATAGCGAAGCGTGTCGCTGAAGTGCGTGCGCCGGCATCGAGTATCGAAGTATGTTTAAAGAATGACTTGAGAAAGGCTAATGCTTCAGCTTCGCTACCACCGCGCTTAATGACTGAACCCCAAGCAGCCAAGGCGCTCAACTTACCATTACCAGAGTTTTTGGGATCAGGTGTAATAATTTCGACACCAGGAGTAATCAGATCAGGCCAATCCCGAATATTTTTCGGATTGCCTTTGCGGACTACAAAGACGATAGTGGAAGAATAGGGTTGTGAATTGTTTGGTAGGCGCTTTGACCAATTCTCTGGAATTAGCTTCTGTTTGCGTAGCCCATCAACGTCTGAATAGAGTCCTAGGGTGACGACATCTGCCGGTAAACTGCCATCTATAACCGAGCGGCTCTGGCGAGAAGATCCACCATGTGACTGCTTGATTTTTAGATGCTTTCCGGTTTCTTTTTCGTATTTCGCAATAAATTGTTCGTTCAGACTAAGGTATAATTCTCTGGTTGGGTCGTATGATACGTTCAGCAGTTGGTTTGATGTGTTGCCTGGTAAATTCTTGACCACAACCAAGGTAATCGCTAAAAAAACAGCCGACACTGCCGCCAGATTAATCCAAGAAATTTGTTTTATTTTCATATAATTGCTGATGATGGTCGTCGGCGCACCATTAAGCGGAGGAAAGCTGAGTATTTCTCTGCTATTTGTTGAAAATAGGCGGGAAACTCTATCCCCTTGAGTGGGTAGTTGAGGTTGTTCACCCCATCTCCCATCCCCACTTAGACAAGCTCTGTTACCACTTTTAGGTGGAATTTCATATTTTACACTAAATCGGTCGATTTATCGTAGTATAATCTATATTCAGCAGATTATTTTGTATAATATAAACAAAATATAGCGGTTTTCAGTTGAGTGAGATACAAGAACCCCACCCCCAACCCCCTCCCCGCAAGCGAGGAGCTTGCTCTGATCTACCTCACTAGACCGAGAAACTCTATAGTACCATTTTGGTCAATATTTATTAGATAAATCAAGTATAAATACGCAAAATAAATTTGTGGCTTGAGCTTGATGAACAACATCGCCGATGGGGAGATGGGGAGATGAATAATAATTTATCACTACTCCCCAATCCCCAGACTTTAAGATGGAGTCTTGTGAGATTTAGCCTCTAGGTTTTCCAAGCGGCTTTTGAGTTCCTGGTTTTGTTGTTTGAGTTGATCGAATTCCTCACGCAACTGACGCAGCGCAGTTTCCGGACCGATATGATTTTGTACATGGGAAATCTCTTCATCAGCATAGCGACGCACACGCCCATCTGGTGTTTGTTCAGCAAGCGATCGCAAAATCCCAATTGCTTTGGGTGTTTCCATTTGTCCTAATGCTGTCACCACCGCCATTTGGGTTAAAAAGAAGGTTTCTTTTGCTAGTTCTGCTAATCGTTCTAAAATCCGTTCTAAATTTACGGGATTTTGACCAACAGAAATTCTCCCTAAAGCGCGAATGGCATTTAGTCGTAATGGTTGTGGTACACCCAGTTTGGTGTATTCTAGGATGAGATTTAAAGCCGCTTCGGAAGTTTTCAGAGCTGCTAAACCTGCGATTGCCCCACTGCGAACTACTTCATTCCAACCTGCTTTTGCTTCCAAAACAGATTTCAGCAGCTTGATCACCTTTTCTTCCTTGGGTTTATCTTCTAAACCAGCAGATGCGATCGCGCCAATGGTACGACAAGCAGCAGCTTCGACATAGTAACTGCGATCGCCATCTTCTAGCAGTTGTTTCACAGCCTTATAGCTTTCGTAGGTCTTGATTTGAGCCAGTGCTTCAACTGTAGATCTTCGCACAAAAGCATTTTGATCTTTCAACCCAGGAACTAACCCATCAAAGGCTTGATCTAATTTGATTTGAGCCAGTTGTTTAGCTAATTCGACACGTACACCCCAAAATGGCTCTTTTTTTAACGCCGCAGCTAATGCAAGAGTAGCTTCTAATCCACCTTTTTTCACCAAAGCTTCTGCAGCATAGATGCGAGAAATTGGGTTTGGATCAAATTCTAACTGTGCTTTCAATTCTGGTACTGGATATTCTAAAGACACAGTTTTTAGGAAATTATTCCCCACATCAAAGCTGATAAATTGGGGCTTTTCTGCTAGGGGGAAATAGAAGCTTTGTTCGCGTTCATTCACCCGCACAGTAAAAGTTCTCAGTTCAGAAGTAGATGTTTCTTGGGTATAACCAAAACCAATGGGTATTTTTAGGTCAAATAAATCTTTAATTTCATTTTTGTCTGTGGTGACTTGGGTTTGAGTAATTGTGACTTTGGCTAAATTACTATCTCCATCCCAAGAGTAAGCCACTTTAAAATCAGGATGACCACCACGATAAACATATTGGTCGAATAAGAATGTGAGATTGCGCCCAGTTGCTTTTTCAATCGCCCGGAGTAAGTCTACTGTTTCGACTGTTTTGTGGGCATTCTCTTGCACAAATGTTTGGATGGCTTGCCAAAACAATTCTTCACCCAATTCTGCCCGAATCATGTGATAAACACAAGATCCTTTTTCATAGATGTGACGATCATAAAGTTCAATGGCTTCGCGGTAAACGTGAGTTACCATTGGTCGGCGATAACGGCTACTATCTTCGCTAAAATAACTCCGCGCTTCCTGTAACCGATAGTAAGCTGCTTCTTGTGACCCATATTCATGTTCTGTCCACATCACCTCAGAATAGGAAGCCATTCCTTCCTTAATCCACGCATGGGACCAATGTTTAATCACCAACAAATCGCCAAACCATTGGTGCGCGAGTTCATGAACAACTAAACTTTCGGTGTTGAGGTTATCTAAACTGGCGCGTTCATCCAGCAAACATCGATCTGTTAATAGCGTTGTGGAGGTGTTTTCCATCCCCCCAAAGATGAAGTCATAGACGCAAACTTGGGCGTATTTGGGGAAAGGATAGGAATAACCATATTTTTGGGCTAAAAATTCGATCATCCGGGGAGTTTTACCCATGCTGCGTTTAGCATCTTCCTCCCGTCCTTTCTGTACATAATAAGTGACAGCTTTACCCTGCCATTCATCGCGAATTTCGGCAAAATCGCCTACCGCCAGGGTCATTAAGTAGGTAGGATGAATTTGTTGCTGTGACCAATGGTAAATTTTTTCATCACCATCTTCTTGAGTCTCAATCAGTTCTCCGTTGGAAATAGCCATCAGGGGTTTGGGAATGCGGACACGAATTTCGGAAGTAGAAAGTTGTCCGGGGTAGTCGAAGCAGGGAAACCAGAAACGAGAGTCTTCATCTTCTCCCTGAGTCCAGACTTGAATGGGCTTGTGGGGGTAGTGTTTATCTGGTTGAATAAAGTAAATCCCCCGTTGTGGTTTGGCTACAGAATAGGCGATCGCAATCAACAAAGGCTGACCCACCAAGGTTGGAGTTGAAAGCTGGATAGTCAGCTTTTCGCCATCGTAGTCAAACTTTTGCCCTATTTCGTCCACCTGTACAGATGTGATATTCAGGTTGACAGCATCCAAAGTCAAACGGTCAATCCCATTGCGAATTGGCAATAGGCGAATACTACAGCTGCCGTGGTAACTTTGGTTAGGGATATCCAGGCTCAGGTCTAAAAAAATATGCTCTACCTGTCCTGGACGATCAGGGTTGTAGTGAGGTTTTGCTCCCGGTAACTCAAAAGGCTTGTGTCCGTTATTTTCTGTATCGAAATAAGACTGTGACATTGATGCTTAGTGACCTTATTATCCTGAAACGTCTGGCTGGATGTAGTAAAGAAAAATAGTGATATTGGGTGTTTTTCCCCAATCAACTCAGCAGTGTGGCAGGATTCCCCCTGGGAAAGATGTACTGGAATCCATCTGTCCCATCTCCCTACCACACCTGCTTCCCCTGATGTCATCTTCTACTTTGCACTCTCTTATCATCGGGTCAAGAATTTCTTGTGCCTCGATAAATCTATGTTGAGCACAAATACTCCCAAGTATTCCTATAAATTAGGATAGCTTGCCGCTTTCGAGCAGGCTATTTATTTTTAACTTAACAACACACCATTTACGGATTTCCTCCTCACCCTGTTGAAGTATTTTTTGGAGTTCTTTTAATCCTATAGTGTGTTGGACTACTAATTATATCAGTAAATACCGATAAATTAGTGAAGCTTATTAATAATTCCCAAAACTCTACAATGACGTTTGGACTCACCTCGGTGACAATTGGAGCAAAAGAGGATTATCACAATGCCTGAAAGTAGATCAAAGTTTTTAATTCCGGCTATTGGCGCTGTTGTAGTGCTGACAGGAGGTATAGCCGCCTATATGTATTTTAAAGCTCCATTTGGAGATAGTGCTGGCGCTCTAGGTAGTGCCAAAGTAGTACCTTCTACGGCATTAATGGCAACTTATATTAACACTGATCCGCAAGCTTGGACGAAGTTAGAACAATTTGGTACACCGCAAGCACAAGAGTTAGTTACCAAAAGTATTGAGAACTTTAATCAAGATTTCTTCAAAGAAAGTAACATTTCTTATGAAAAAGATATCAAGCCTTGGGTTGGTGGTGTGATGATTGCTGTACTACCACCAAGTGCAGTTAAACCAGCACAGTTCAATACGCCTGCAGCTGAACCAAATCCACCAGCCAAGTTACAATCGGAACCGAATATTTTGCTCGTGGTGGGAATTAAAGACAAACTCGCCGCCTTGAATTTTGGCAACAAATTAAAGGGGCAAAAAAACGCCAAATTTCAGGAAACCGACTACAAAGGCGAAAAGATTACAGAAACTACCGATAAAGGCAAACCAACCTACAGTGCAGTGTTAAATAATAGCCAATTGGTATTGGCTCCAGAAAAGCGATCTGTAGAACAGGCGATTGACACCTTTAAAGGACAGCCATCCTTTGCGACTAAAGAAGGCGCAAGCAACATTCTCAGCAAAGGTGTGGATGTGCAAAACACCCTCGCCCAAATTTATGTACCTGACTATGCGGGGATGGTACAGCAATTGGTAGCCGCAAGTCCTCAGGCAACACAAGTACCCCCACAAACCCTGAATCAGTTGAAGCAGGTGAAATCTATGGTAGCGGGCTGTGGGTGTTGATGATGCAGGATTGCGGGTAAAAGCGATCGCCAACTTAGATCCACAACTGAATAAATTCCAATATCAAACAACTCCCGCGAAGATAGTGGGACAATTCCCTGGTGATACCTTTGCACTAGTTAGTGGACAAGGTATTAGTCGTAGCTGGCAAACACTAGTAGACCAATCTAAAGATTATCCCGAATTTAAACAAGCAGTTGAACAAGCTCGCGCACAACTTAAACTTGTCAATATTGACTTAGATAAAGAAATTTTCGGGTGGATGGATGGAGAATTTGCCTTTGGGGCGATTCCCGCGAATCAAGGTTTGTTAGCCAGTGTTGGTTTTGGCGGTGCTTTTGTCTTTGACACCAGCGATCGCAAAACTGCAGAAGCCACTTTAACCAAACTCGATACCATCGTCAAAGCACAACAAGTCACAGTTGCCCAAACAAAAGTTGGCGGTAAAGATGTGACTGAATGGCAAGTCCCTCAGCAAGGAGCTTTATTAACACATGGTTGGTTAGATCAAGATACCTTATTTATAGCGATTGGTGGACCAGTTGCCCAGGCGATCGCCGCGCCTAAAGCGCCAACTCTCGACAATAGCGATGCCTTCAAAATCGCTACTGGTTCTTTGCAAAAACCTAACGGCGGCTACTTCTTCCTCGATATGGACAAAACTATATCTCTGATGAATCGTACACCCAGTCAATCACTCCCACCACAAGCTAACGCCATTTTGGGTTCTATTCGTGGTTTGGGTGTTACTGCTACTAGTCCTGATAAATCTACCAGTCAATTGGAGATGTTGGTAGCTTTAAAACCAAAATCTGCAAAGTAGGGTAACTAGTACTCTGTCTCATTAATTTTGAGGGGTATGTAGTAAGCACTTTAGTGCTTTAATGAGCGATAAATCGCTCAGTTATTTCGTAGGGGCACAGCAATGCTGTGCCCTCCATAGCTTAATTTTTACAGTGCGTAAGTCCTGATTATTTGATTTATAAAATTTGTGTAAAGTCAGTTTCCATTTTGGAAACGAGCCTGACAAAGACTGTAGTCACAAGCTAGGTTAGTGGTTAATCAACAGCGGCACCCTAGCAGCTATGGTAAAAGAATTGGCAATTAGCACCCGTGGACTCACTAAGCAATTTGATCGACATGTTGCTGTGAATGATGTTGACTTAGAGATTGAGGTGGGTGAAGTTTACGGACTAATTGGGCCGAATGGCGCTGGTAAAACGACTCTCATTCGTATGTTAGCAACTGCTGAGGAGCCAACTACGGGTGAGATTTATATTAACGGCGATCGCCTAGTTCGGGACAAAAGCAACCCCACTCTCAAGCGTCGTCTTGGCTATTTACCCGATGACTATCCATTATATGAGGATTTGACTGTCTGGGATTACTTAGATTATTTTGCCCGTCTGTATCACTTGCGGGAACCGCGCCGCACCCAACGCCTACATGAAGTTTTAGAACTGATACAACTGGGTAATAAGCGTAATAGCTTGATTTCAACCCTGTCGCGAGGGATGAAGCAGCGCTTGAGTTTAGCGCGAACTATTATCCACGAACCAATTTTACTGCTATTAGATGAGCCAGTTTCGGGACTAGACCCCATCGCCCGAATGCAGTTTCGCGAAATCATCAAGGCTTTGCAAGAAGCGGGAATGACAATCTTAATTTCTTCCCATGTCCTCAGCGATTTAGCAGAACTGTGTAGCTCTGTGGGAATTATGGAATTAGGTTTTTTGGTAGAAAGTACTTCACTAAAAACACTTTATGAGCGTCTTGCTCGCCAGCAAATTGTGTTGGGAACATTAGGGAATTTAGAGGTACTTGTTGGTAAATTGCAACACCATCCTTTGGTGGATGAATTGGAGGTAATATCAGGTAAAAACGGTGTACGGGTAAATTTTTCGGGCACACAGGAAGACTGCGCTGAATTACTGCGATCGCTTGTTAGTGATGGTATTCCTCTAACTGATTTTCATTGCACTCAAGAAGACCTAGAAACCATTTTCTTGAAATTAGGTCATAAACAAGCATCTTAAAGTTAGAAGTTAATTCTCATTATTCATCGCTGACAAATTTCTGAATTACTATATTTCGAGGTTTTTTCTATGATGCTCAATTTAATCGACAAAATTGGTGATGGGAATCCCCAATTATTAAGAGAACTCAAAGGACGTCTGAAACCATTTCCTGTCTTGATTGCAGTTGGTGTTTCTCTATTACTTCAGTTAGTAATAATTCTCTGTCAAATAGGTGATTTACCAGGCGAAAAATACTCATTAACTGCCTCCTATTGTGGTCTGAACAAATTCTATGAAAATAAACAAAGTCAACTTTATACTCAACAAAACTTTTTCCAACAAAAAATCAGCAATTATGAAACTGCACAACAATCAAATCCCACCATTATCGCAGATGTAAAGAGTCAACTTGAGCAAACTACAACACAACTTAATGATTTGCAGAAATATTTAGAAACTCATTATTGCCCAAGCAATGAAATTGATATGCAGTTGTGGTGGCGAGATCATTGGGAATATATGTTCCTATCCCTGAGTGTATTTTTCGTTTTTACACTATTAGTTGCAGGAACTTATTTACTAATCAATGATTTAGCAAAAGAAGAAAATCGGGGTACGCTGAATTTTCTTCGTCTTAGCCCCCAGTCAGAAGCCAGCATTTTGACTGGTAAATTATTAGGTGTGCCAATTGTTATTTATCTCGTTATTTTCGTAGCACTACCTTTACACTTTTGGGCGGGAATTTCTGCCAAAATTCCCTCAAGTTACATTTTTAGCTTCTATGCTGTGCTTGCTGCTTGCTGTATTTTCTTTTATAGTTTGGCACTGCTATTTGGTTTAGTTAGTCGTTGGTTCAGTGGGTTTCAACCTTGGTTAGGTAGTGGTGTAGTTCTAATTTTCTTGTTGACAACGATGTCAATCGCATCAAATTCATACATGAAATTAAACAATCCCATATCCTCCTTGAGATTGTTCAGTCCTTGGGATGTAATCAGTTATGTGTGCCCCAATTTTTTCCATGTAGACAAGGGTTCACCGCTGACAAGTTTACAGTTTTTTAATTTGCCATTAGGCACAAGTTTAGCGGGTGTCATTGGCTTAGAATTATTTAATTATAGTTTGTGGACTTACTGGGCTTGGCAAGCAATGAAGCGCTGCTTTCGCAATCCTAATACCAGTATTTTGAACAAAAAACAAAGTTATTTGTTTGTCGCTTGTTTTCAGGTGATGTTCTTGGGATTTAGTATCCAAAATATCAAGGAATATCCAACATTTTCCAATAACATATTTTCTTTAGCATTGTTCAACTCTTTGCTGGTTTTGAGTTTAATCGCTATTCTCTCACCTCATCGTCAAACCATACAAGATTGGGCACGATATAGACACCAGAATGATAGACATAAATCTTTATGGCAGGATTTGATATCTGGAGAAAAAAGCCCTGCAATAGTAGCGATCGCTATTAATCTTGTCATAGCAACAACACCATTTGTTGTTTGGACAATCCTTGCACCTCACAATCTGAATCTTACCAATTTTGATAAAATTCATGCAATTTTAGCTATTGCTTTGTTTATTAGCTTAATGATGATTTATGCTACCATAGCTCAATTGATGCTGTTGATGAAAAATTCCAAGCGTGCTTTTTGGGCGATGGGTACTGTCGCTGTAGTCATGTTCGTACCAGCGTTAATTTTACAATTTCTTGGTATCTATCCCTCAGCACATGCTACGGTATGGCTATTTTCGAGTTTTCCTTGGGCAGCTATACAATATTCTGCAACAACAACAATTTTTATGGCACTCTTAGCTGATTTTACGGTTCTCGCATTGTTAAACTTTCAATTGACAAGGCAGGTAAGATTAGCTGGAGAATCTGCAACCAAAGCATTGTTAGCAGAAGCTAAGTAAGTTAGCGTGGGTAAGTTGGGGCTATATAGGTTTGTACGGTGCGTCAGATTTAAGAAGTTGGTGATGATCAACAGATTTTTGTCATCTGACGCACTCTACTAATAAGGGTGTTGAATTATTCAATGTCTGAAAGAGCTAACAGTACTCCCACGTGATAAATCGTATTTGGTACGGTATCCAATGTGGGCGCTTTTGGCGGCGGTGGTGGCGGTGGCGCTGGTGGTGGCGGCTCCACGACTAGTTGCGCTCCCGCCAAATCGATGGCTTGAAGTAGTTCGTATTCCATTGTAGATAGATCTAACTGTTCTTAGTTATTAAATTTATACACGCCAATCATAATTTTGCAAGGCAAATTTTATACCTGTAACTAATGTTCGTAGTTGCGTTTAAGCGCTCCGATAAGGGACTGACAAATAAAAAACTCCAAGCCACTTGCGGGATGGAGTTTTAGGGTATGGGGTATGGCTTTGATTCACCAATGCCCAATGCCCAAAGTCGGCGGGCGACTGTCCCTCGAAAGACACTTAGGGATGGAGTTTCCCGCCGACTTCCAATAAAATGCACTACTAAGCGGTACGCTAAGAAATATCAAATAGAATGGCATCAAAATGCGTATTGTCGCTAAATCCCAGAGAATTGCATCTGCTGTCTTATCTCTTGGCATTTTGTTTTACAGTCAAGTCGCATCAGCCGCCTTTACTGTACCCCTACACAGCAAAAAAGGGATGGTGGTTTCAGCCCATCCTTTAGCAAGTGCAGCGGGAATTTCTATGTTAAGCAAGGGTGGAAATGCAGTAGATGCAGCAGTAGCGACAACTTTGGCAATTTCTGTGGTTGAGCCTTTTTCGGCGGGAATTGGTGGTGGTGGATTTTTGCTGATGCATTCTGAGAAAACTGGCGAGATGACAGCGCTAGATTTCCGGGAACGCGCACCCTTAAAAGCTACGAAAGATATGTACTTGGATACTGAGGGTAAGGTGCGTCCAAATGCAAGCGTGAATGGTTATTTAGCAGTGGCGACACCAGGGACGGTGGCAGGATTGTATGCAGTCCATCGTCGCTATGGTAAGCTGTCTTGGCCAGAGGTCGTAAAACCTGCGATCGCACTGGCTGCAGATGGTTTTATCCTCAGCCGTCAGGTTAGCCCCCGTTCTCTGCAAACTTACCAAGGACGCAAACAAACAATTCTCCAAAATCCGGCGGCGCGAGTAATTTTTACTCACGATGGCGAATTTTATCAACCAGGGGAAAGGTTGGTACAGCTTGATTTGGCAAAAACTCTAGCCATAATTGCCCAGAATCCCCAAAGTTTTTATACTGGTACTATAGCCCGTGCGATCGCCTCTGATATGGCGAAAAACGGTGGTTTAATTACCCTGGAAGACCTAAAAGCCTACAAACCAATTTGGCGTACTCCTTTGTGTGGCAATTTCCGCCAGTCTAAAATCTGCTCTATGCCACCACCTTCATCAGGAGGGGTTCACCTATTACAGATTTTAAACATTATCGGTGACAGCGATTTAAAATCTTGGGGATGGCATCACCCCGATGCTCTACATTTAATGGCAGAGGCAATGAAGATTGCTTACGCTGATCGTTCGCAATATTTAGGCGATCCAGATTTTGTCAAAGTCCCTGTACAACAACTTATCAGTCCTGCATATGCCAAAATCCGCCGTCAACAAATCAATATGCAAGTGGCTAAACCATCCACTGAGGTAAAGCCAGTTGATCCGCAGACGCTAGAACGGTTGACATCTAATTTGGTTAATGATCCACAATTTTCCCAACACCCCACCCCAACCCGGTTGCGGGGAGGGGCTTTAAACTCCCCTCTCCTCGCTTGCGGGGAGGGGGGTAGGGGGGTGGGGTTCTACGCACCTCGCCATGAATCACCCGAAACCAGTCATCTGACAGTTGTGGATGAACAACACAACGCGGTTAGTTTGACGTTTACGATTAATCTTGGCTTTGGTGCTGGTGTGGTGACACCAGGAACCGGGATTGTACTCAACAATGAGATGGATGATTTTGCGATCGCGCCTGGGATACCTAATGCTTTTAAGTTAGTTGGGAACGAAGCCAATAGCATCGCCCCCCGCAAAACTCCCTTATCCAGCATGACTCCGACCATTGTGACTGAAAATGGTCACTTACGCATGGCAACAGGTAGCCCTGGTGGTAGCACAATCATTACTCAAGTTTTGCAAGTTGTGTTAAATGTTCTGGAATATAATATGGATGTTGGCGCAGCTGTTTCTGCTCCACGTATACATCACCAGTGGTTTCCCGATGAGTTGCGAGTAGAACCCTGGGGTTTAGATGTGCTGACGTTGCAAGAATTACGCCGTCGAGGACACAATATTCAGGAAACTACTCCTTGGGGTAATGCTAATGCGATCGCTGTCACCAAAGATGGTACTCTAGAAGGAGCAGCCGATCCCCGTGGTGAAGGTTCCCCAAAAGGTTTTTAATCAGTCCAATTATTCTGCATTATTGGTTTTTAGTGATTGACTCCGAAATGATTGACTCCGATTCGTTGCTACCAAACTCGTTGGCTCTGGCGCTAGGTATTAATGTCCAACCTGCTTTAAGCAATTTTTGATAGGTAGCCCAACCTTTAGAACCACCTGGGATTCGATAATCTGGGACTGCAAATTGGGAAAAAGCTGTGTAAGGACGCCAAGGTTGACCAGGAGAAATCTGCAAATACAAAACTTTCTCTCCATCTTCACCAGACTTAGATAACCAGCACATTTGTCGATGCATGGTAAACTCCTTTTGCGTTTTAGCTTATATGGCATAATAGCAGTATTTTGTCAATACATGCCCTAACCCTGTGGGGTACTTTTTATCTAATCCTCGAATTGTCGTCGAATTAAATGTTATATACCCTAGTATAAATACTTGAATCCTGAGAACTTTATGGGATATTTGCTGTCAAATCCAAAGATCAACAGCATAGAAACACCTATTTTTCTTCCCTTTTCCTGAAGGGTTACATTTTTTTAATGTTACTTGCAATTTTTGTGATTGTATGTATCAACCACTACGATTTTACGTGAACTTCGGGATCAGCAGTCAGTTCTGATTCCTGATTCTGGAACTGATGCAATCATTACATGCACTGTAGTGGGCGCAAATATGCAATTTCCGCCTCAATTTGCAGATAACTTGTCGCGAACAATTGTCCGAATTTCTGCAACTAGCTGAGTGTATGTAGCCAACGACAAAACTGGCTGTGATTGTTGTTTGTTGATAGGTTGATCTAAATCAATCCATGATTTGCAACCGCCGTATTTAGCACTATAGGTAATTTCTTGTGCTTGGGGTAGTTTGTAAACCCGCAACAGAAGTATATACAAGGGTTGACGCGGTTTCCATTTCAGGCGATCGCTAATAAAATGCTCATTCCAAATATGAAAGGGGAGTAAGGCGTTGACAATAGACTCATCACTACAGGGCAAAATATCGGTAATTTCTGCCCAACTACCGATGCGTACTGTTTCAGGATGCCAACCTGAAGTCACTGGATATACAAGATTGGTATACTCAGCTTTGAGTAAAAAAGCTTGTTGATGCTCAAATGTAGGATAGAGCAAAACCTGCTCATGGGCAACTTGAAAACGTCCATCCCGTTCATGGATACCGCCTTTACGCAGCAGCATAATAGTTTTGGCGTTTTCTAAAGCATCAATAGCAATTGCCCATTCTTTGAGTGCATGAAAGGTTGTAGTCAATTCCATCAATATCTACTGTAAATCAGATTTAATTTTACGCTCAGACCGATAAACTATAAAACTATGCAGGGACGATGAATTAGGGAACAATTATGGAAAAGCGCACACTAGGTACATCCAACGTACAAATTACACCCATCATTATCGGCACTTGGCAAGCAGGTAAAAAAATGTGGGTGGGAATTGAGGATGCTGACTCGATTAAAACTATCCGAGCTGCATTTGAAGCTGGAATCACAACAATTGATACGGCTGAGGTCTATGGTGATGGACACTCTGAACGCATTGTAGCCGAAGCTGTGTCTGATGTGCGCGATCGCGTGGAGTATGCCACGAAAG
The DNA here is from genome assembly GCA_963772205.1 of uncultured cyanobacterium. GTDB lineage: Bacteria > Cyanobacteriota > Cyanobacteriia > Cyanobacteriales > Nostocaceae > Gloeotrichia. Next base: position 7,617 of record CAVYXS010000047.1, on the reverse strand, counting down.
TTTTTGCCAACCATCTAAAGTATGAACAAGTGATTGAGGCTTGCGATCGCTCTTTAAAAAACCTTAAAACTGATTATATCGACCTTTATCAAATTCATTGGCCTGCTGGTGCTTTCAATAGTGAAATAGTGCCAATTGAGAAAACCATGAGCGCTTTGAATTTACTCAAAGAGCAAGGTAAAATTAGAGCGATTGGAGTTTCTAATTTTTCTCGCGCCCAACTAGCCGAAGCCTCACAATATGGACGTATTGATAGTTTACAACCGCCTTATTCTTTATTTTGGCGTCAGGTAGAGCAGGATACAGTATCTTATTGTATCGAAAATCATATTTCCATCATTGCTTATTCGCCGTTGGCACAAGGATTATTAACCGGGAAATTTGCGGCTGATCATAAATTTGATCCAGGCGATAATCGCGCCAAAAATAAGCTATTTCAAGGCGAAAACTTTCAACGTGCCCAACAAGCACTAGAAAAACTGCGTCCCATCGCCCTGAGACATAATTCTACCTTAGCTCAGTTAGCCCTAGCGTGGTTAATTGCCCAACCCCAAACAAATGCGATCGCAGGTGCCCGTTATCCCCAACAAGCAATAGACAACGCCAAAGCTGGTGAGGTGAAACTTTCTCCCACCGACATTGCAGAAATTGATGCTATTGGACGTATTGTCACTGACCATCTCGACCATAATCAAGTTATGTGGGAATGGTAATACCATTTTACCAAAACCCTGATACATATATAGCGGTTCTAAGTTGGACGCAATACAAAATTATATCGTCGGGTGTAGGGGCACGGCACTGCCGTGCCCTTACGAGTGTATTGGACTCAACTGATAACCGTTATAGATTTCGCTCTGGGAACATTGCCGTGCCCCTAGGAACGTGTTTGGATTATAATTACAGCAGTTTTCACGTAGTTGAACCACACTCTCAGGGCACAGTAGTTTTCCCTACAATAAATGTGGTCTATTTACCTGAAAATAGCTGTAAAGTGAACCTGTATAAGCTGTAGCGCACCTAATTTGCCTAAAATGTTGCACAAGACAACAAAACATCAAGTTTGGTAAACAATGGGTTCAACTCATTGTATTAGTGATAAATTGTATTAGTAAGACACCACACAAAGCACAACCAAACTAAATGGGTAAATGACTTGGTGTCATCCGTCATCAGCCCAAGCAAACATCAGCATATTAATAGTGAAGTGGCACAATGTCTTCTCAATCAAGACAGAACCAAATCCCAAAGCGGAAAAACGCAAAGTGCTGAGTTTGTTAGTTGTTAAGTCCACCTTAGTAGTTGATTTTTTACTGTACACCTTTAAGAATTTGAAACCTACAAATCCGAGCGAACCTGGTCACAGTTGACCAGGTTTTTGAGTTTTATCAGCTCGTAGTCAGGACTTTAGTCCTGATTTTCTTAGCACTAAAATGCTATAGTCATACCATTTCACCAAAACTCTGATACATATAGATTGCGCGTAAGGGTACGGCATTGCCGTGCCCCTACCAACGTATTTGTATTATACTTAAAGTTAAACGGTATCAGAACTGTTTCCACACCCAATCCCGTAAAAGTAAATTTACTTGTTCTGGTACTTCATCATGGGGACAATGACCAGCACTGAGAAAATATTCTTGCAATTGAGGATAATATTGACGAAATTTTTGGGAGCGATCGCGACAATTCATCCAAGGATCAGCCTCTCCCCATAACATCAACAAAGGACAAGTTAATTGCTGCAAAAGTAGATCAACTTTTTCCCCTTGAGGAGTGCTAAAAACTGACAAAAACACATCTATTGCGCCTTGATCATCAGCAGGACGACGAATTTCTTCGACTAATTGGTTTGTCACTGCACTCTGGTCAAGATAAACTTTTTTTAGGGTGCGGCGAATTACCCAACGTTGGCGCACATATTGAAATATCAAAAATTGGGTAAAACGTTGTTGAAAAATTGATTTTGTAATTTTACCCAATAGCTGTTGTCTCGGCTGAATTTGTGATTGTAAAGCTTCAGATGTCGGCTGTTGAACGCTAAAGGGGCCTGCACTATTGAGCAATACTAAACCCGCTACATTTTCAGGATGTTGGGCTGCAACACATAATGCAGCATAGCCACCAAGGGAGTTACCGGCTAATACTGTTTTCTGTCCAATTACTTCACTAATAAAATCATTAAGTTGGTCGCGCCACAAGTCGCCGCTATACTGCAACTTCGGTTTAGCTGAACGTCCGAACCCCAACAAATCAATGGCAAATACCTCAAAATCTGCACACAATCCTGTGATATTCTTGCGCCAGTGGTCTGTGGAAGCACCAAAACCATGCACTAACAGCAAGGATGGACGTTGCGCCTGTTTCTCTCCAGCGCGGACATAGTAAATATTGTGCCCTCGCCACTGCCAATATTGTCCCGCAATTGGAGTTGTCGAGGGGGCTGTAGTTGCCTGCATAATTTTAAGAAATGTTAAGTTACTTGTAATAATTCTAGATGATCGCAAACACCCCGGCTTAAATCCCAAAACCGAATGGTTCGATTCAAACTACAACTGGCAACGCGATCGCTGACGGTAAACCGAGTAAAGGCGGATATAGTCTAAAACCGTTTTTTTCAGAAGTGCATAATCGTTGAAGAATGATGTTTTAACCATTAACAATTCACTGGCAAGCTGCTGAATTAGACAGTCTGTGACATATTCCATAATCACCGGCTGTTGGGTATATTTACCTGATCGCTTTTCGATTAAGCTGCGCCAAGTCAGCGATTCCAGGGATTCCAACAAACTGGCGTAAGAAACCTTAGGGACAATATCCGCTTCCAGTTCAGCGATCGCACTGGAATTCAAATAGCATAGAAGCAGACAACCACAAAACTAGAGTATGACTCCACAATTTGAAGCTGCGATCGCTGCTATCCAACTACTCTCATTTACAGAGCGCCAACAACTGCTGCGAATCCTTACCCAAAACTCAAATTCTCAACCCGATTTTCAAACCCTTAGTACCCAGTTTTTACAAGGTACTACACTGAAGCAGCTACTTGCTAACCATTGTCCTACAACTGTTGATCACCTCAAAGACCTAGCTGCCGATTTTCGGCCAGAAGAAGACTCTATTGAAGATTTTCTTACCTTTGTGCGACAACAGCGCCAAGAGGCGATCTAACTAAACTCCCATGAGTCTTGTTCTGATTGATACTGACATTGCTTCCTTTATCCTCAAAGGTAGTGATTATGCCAACCCTTACCAGCCACTTTTGAGTGGTCAGGAATTGGCATTGTCATTCATGACCGTCGCTGAATTATTTCAGTGGGCAATCTTACGTCAGTGGGGCGATCGTCGTCTCACCCAGTTAGAGCAATACCTCTCTAATTACCTGATTATTCCAGTGGATCAACCTCTTTGTCGAGAATGGGCACAGGTTCGTGCGGATAGACAAAGTGTGGGACGACCAATTTCGCCCCAAGATGCCTGGATTGGTGCAACTGCTAGACGCTACGACTTACCGCTAGTCACTCACAACATCAAAGACTTTCTAGAAATTCCCAATCTACCGCTGCTCACCCCTTCACCCTAATACCACTTATTCTATTGAAGTTAGTGCGATTGCCTCCGGCACTGGGCTTCGCCCAATCGCTCCTAGCAGAGTGCGCTACTATCGATTTAGTCAGTTGTTAGCTCAGAATTAATTGTGGCTACACCGCTCAACATCAACGAAGCCTTACTACAAGAGGCGTTGGCACTTGACAACCAGGTGAGTATTGATTCCCTGGTGGAAACAGCACTGCGCGAATATATTCAACGTCGCAAGCGGCTAAAAGTGTTAGAACTCTTTGGTACTATCGATTATGACGAAGGCTATGACTACAAACACCAACGTCAACAAACATGAGTGTGATTGTTGATACTTCTGTCTGGTCACTGGCTCTGCGTCGGAGAACGCCACCAGATTTTTCCCCTGCCATCGCAATATTGCAGAATTTAATCACCGATGACCAAGTTGCAATGCTAGGTGCAATTCGCCAAGAAATTCTGTCTGGAATCCGCAATTTGGAACAGTTTACCCGTCTGCGAGATTACCTACGAGCTTTCCCAGATTTAGAACTCATAACTGAAGACTACGAACTCGCCGCAGAGTTTTTTAATACCTGCCGCAGCAATGGTATCCAGGGTTCAAATACTGATTTTTTAATTTGTGCAGTTGCTTATCGTCGAAGCTACAGCATCTTGACTACTGATAATGATTTTTACACTTTTCGGACACATATCCCGATTATTCTATTGCCCGTTGACACTTAAACAATATCTTGACAAACTGTTTGGGAAGAACGAGCGATCACCAATCTCGTAGGATACGTTAGCGGCGAGAGTACGGCATCGCCGAATTGCGGAATTAGCGATCGCTTTCTGATTCTGGAGTGCGATCACCTAAGCTTGAGATAGTTGTAAGTGATCGCTGAATTTTTGAGACTAGTGCGATGTCTGAAGACAAGCCACTTCGTGTCTACGCAATTCAAAATGAAATCAGGAGCGATCGCTGTAAACTAGAAGAATAGAGACTTCAGGAACTTTGGATTATGCTGTCTTCTAAATTAAAAGTGAGTGCGTGAGGACAACCCGATGCAAATTACCCTGAACCTACCTGATAGCCTCAGCCAAACCGAAACCTTTAACCAGAGCGACTGGCTCCGGGAGATTGCCATTGCCTTGTTTCAGCAAGAGCGGATTTCCCTCAGCCGCGCCAGCAAAATTGCCGGGATGGAAATCATGGACTTTCAAAAGCTGCTGGCAAATCGCGGCATTTGTGTTCATTACGATGTAGAAGACTTTGAGCAGGATGTTCAGCATCTGCGCGATCGTGGTTGGCTATGATCGTCGTCAGCGATACCTCCGCCCTCTCCAATCTTGCCATCGTTAATCATCTCTGGTTGCTAGAAGCAATTTACCAAACTGTAATTATTCCTGACGTTGTTGCCAGCGAACTCGCAGCTGCCAGCAATCCCACCATTTCAGCCATTCTCAAATTAGGCTGGATTCAAACCCAATCCCTCAGCAATTCTCCACTTGCTGATCAACTGCAACTAGAACGAGGGCTGGATGCTGGAGAAGCAAATGCTATAGCCTTGGCACTTGAGCTACAAGCCGACGATCTGCTCATTGATGAACGCTTGGGACGACAAGAGGCCGCTCGGCTTGGGCTATCTATCATTGGTATTCTGGGTATTCTGCTTGTTGCCAAACAAAAAAGCCTCATCTCCCAAGTTCAACCCGTTATGGATGCATTGATCAACCAGGCAGGTTTTCGCGTCAGCCCCCAACTATATCAGCGTGTCTTAGCCCTTTCTCAAGAATCTTAATGCGATCTCTCATTTTGTAGGATGCGTAACGCCCACCCCACAGAAAAATTTGGATGTTTTTTTAGTTGGAAGTACCTTAGTTTATTTGGGTAATTTATTTCTTGGAAGTCCCTTGTTAAGTTTTTTTAGACAACTTTAGTATAAATTCCCAAATTACAAGTAATATCAACTAGTTTTAGAAAAACATAAATGACAAGAAAAATCAACAAAAACTTCAAAAAATTAGTCAAAAATGCTAGTGTCATATATGTAGTGATATGAGCGTTAAGAAACCTTAATGGGTCAAAACTCAAGAAAAAATGAATATTGATTATATACGTATTTAATAATAACTAGTAAGAAAATGTTGTTAATCTCTAGCATACTATGTCTACAAGTTCCAAAACACGATATTTTGACCAACAATTAGGGGAATACTCGTAAAGTCAGAAGTTAAATACAAAACAAGTTGGGGAATTAATTAGTGATTTATGACGGATAACAAAGCATTAATTACAGGCAAAACTAAACTTTTAGGGGTAATTGGACATCCGGTGGAACACTCGCTGTCTCCAGTGATGCATAATGCAGCGATCGCCTCTTTAGGATTAGATTACGCTTATCTTCCCTTCCCCATAGAACCACAGAATTTAGAAGTAGCGATCGCAGGCTTTGCGGCTATTGGTGTTGTCGGTTTTAGCGTGACAATTCCGCACAAACAGGCAATAATCCCCCTACTTGCAGAAATTTCCCCAATTGCTCAAGCCATAGGCGCAGTGAATACTGTTAGTCGCCAAAATCACAAATGGGTAGGAACAAACACAGATATAGAAGGATTTATTGCCCCTCTGCAAACAACCTATAATCAAGATTGGAGTCAGAAGGTAGCAGTAATTTTAGGTAATGGTGGAGCAGCCAGAGCCGTAGTAGCAGGTTGTCACCAACTAGGTTTGGCAGAAATTCACGTAGTTGGACGCAATGAGCAGAAATTAAAAGAATTCCGTAATAGTTGGGCAAATTCCAGCCTAGGCGACAATTTACAAGTTCATCAATGGGAAGAACTAGGAAAACTCATACCCCAAGCAAACCTGCTGGTAAACACAACTCCCATCGGGATGTATCCCAAAATAGACGAATCGCCTTTGAGTGCAGAAGAAATAGCGAATTTACCAAAAGGTGCGATCGCCTATGATTTGATCTATATTCCTCAACCAACACAATTTCTCCAACAAGCTCAACAACAAGGCGCAATTCCCATTGATGGTTTAGAAATGCTCGTTCAACAAGGCGCCGCAGCTTTAAAAATCTGGTTACAGCAAGAAACAGTACCTGTAGACGTAATGCGCCAAGCGCTGGTAAATTACCTAGGCTTGGGGGGGTAGGGAGATGGGGAGAATAAGAACTCCTAACTCCCCACTCTCAACTTCCAACTCCTAACTCAGCACTTAGCACTCCCCTGAATCCAGCGCCAATTATAACGATTCCATTCATAGATACCTTGAATTTCATACTCTGTGCCATTAAGTAAGCGAATGACACAATTGGTAAATAAATCATCGCCATTAGCAACGTCATCCATACTAATGACAATGCAGGGAAACCATTCGCGCTTACAAGGGCCATCTTCTTGTACCCATTCCCACAGAGCATTGGAAATTTCGATGCGATCGCCTACTCTGAGTTTGAGTTTATCCTCAAAATATGAATATTTATCAAAATGATAAGACTCAACACGATCAAGCCACTGTAAACCGTAGCGGTTACGGATAAATTGTACTGCTCCAGAGTCTTTTTGCTGCAGCCAGTCGTTGAGTAATTGCACTTTCCACGTACGGTTTTGTTGTTCTTCTGTTTTAACAAATTGTAAAAATGCTTCCAACTCTTCTGGGGTAAGCTCATCCAAAGGATTGACAACATTGGAAGACCCAGAGTTAGAGTGTTCCTGAATTAGCTTGACCACTTGCAGTAATATCTGTTTCTGCGTATCAGAGAGAGGACAGCTGGCTGCATCACAACGATTAAAGGCTGTTTGCAAGGCGGCTTCAATCTCATCTGGAGTCATAAGTTAATCATAATTAAGGGTGTGTTTACCTAATTATCACAAAAGTTTAATAAAGTCTCCCATCCGTGAGTAGCAAAATTCAGATAAGCTGGATTGAAAAACACTGCTGATTTTCCAGTGCTTGGGGACTTCCAATTAAATATAACGATGCTCACTTGTATGAAGTACACTCTTGTGGGGTGGGCATCCTGCCAGCCCAAGACGGGTGAGACG